>NZ_FNPD01000004.1:47183-176026 GCF_900107215.1 Acetomicrobium thermoterrenum DSM 13490
TGTCGTTTCAATCCCTCATAGGTAGACTACAAACGCCCGACTCGGTACGCACTCTGGTATTGGCAGGGATAGTTTCAATCCCTCATAGGTAGACTACAAACCAACTTCATATACCATGGTTGTCATGATTATAGGTAATAAGCAATGAGGAGTCAAATTGCTTTTTCACAATAAAGAAATGCGATCACTGCTAAGTTTACCATCGGTTTTGGGCTGTGTCGATCCCTGGGTGTTTTTGCACTACCGAGGGTCGACGAATCATATCATCATCGTCTGCCCTCCTTTGTCTAAACCCAAAATTTGCCTTTCAAGATATTGTTCTTGCCGTAATACGTAAAAAACGACAGAATCTTGTTCAACGTCAATAATTTTACATAGGTCAGCTTTAAGTCTGGCAAATTGCGCTTTTGTGAGCTCCCCTTCGAGCAAGGAATTTTGGACCCAATTAAGATATCGCCTTCCAATGTGAAGTACCTTCGTTACACGTTCTACATTAATGTCATATGCCATGATCACAAACACTTTTACCACCTTGCTGTATAAGGCTCATAGGGGTTGTCTCCGAGAAGATGTTTTTCAATTTTGTATAAATCGAGCCTAATTAATCTGCGATAGGATACCTTCCGTCTTAACGTTGGATGATCTATGGTCGTCCTTAGCTTCATTTCCCATTCCTCTATAAACTTTTGTCGTCCAGATTCAGATAGATAAACTCCCTCAACGCCGGAGGAAAAGTCCTTTGCCTTCAATTGATTTTTATTTATTAAAGTAAATATTAACCTATCAACAAAAATGGGTTTAAAAATTTCTGCAACATCCAAATTCAAGCTAAAACGCCTAAAGTTGGTAGCATGCAAAAATCCGATCCTTGGATCGAGATGAGTTCTATAAATCTCGCTTAAAACCGTGACGTAAAGCAAGGAGTTTCCAAAGCTAATTAATGCGTTCAGACGATTCTGCGGCGGCCTCCGCGTTCTTTTTGCGAAAGCAAAATCCTCATTATCGACAATGATATCAAAGGCACTGTAATAAATCTCACGGGCATTACCTTCGACTGCCATTAATGCTTCAGGGGAATTTTGCATTTCCACCGCAGGGTTAATTTGATTTAATTCTTCCAACGTATTCGAAAGGTCATCGATTCCTCTTCTTGCATAATATTCTAAAACTTTTTTCATATTGTTAATTGCACCAGAGACGAATCGCCTTGCAAGGTCCATTCTTTTGTGTGAATCCAAATAATGTTCTGATTGTTTTAAAATTAAGTAACCAGAATTATAGTATTCTCGAGGATAAAACGAACCTATATAATAACCATAATGGTTAAAGAAATGCATCGTGATTTCGTTTTGCGTCAAAAACTCAAGAAATCGTTTATTAAAGTCCAGTTCGCCAAATATCTGTATATCAGCTATCGTTTCTACCGGCATGTAGCGTTTTTTGCCGTCGCCGTCCTTGAAAACTATCGTGTTTTGTTGTCTTTCTAGGGTTCCGCTTGAAAGTATATACATCGTCTGTTTCATATTTTTTCTACCCCCAACAGAACTCCACATAAGCGCAAGAGCGACACATACCAGACCATTCAACAACAGGTGGGCTAGGAAGTCCTATTAGTCGCGTTATATCTTCTAAGGCTGCCTCAACTTCCATTTCCTTTTCTTTGGTCAGTATCACGTCTTCTTTTCTTTTCTGCCGTGGAAAACGTAATTCACCGACAAGCCCATCAAACCCCTTATGCTTCAAGTAGTAAAGATAATAAAGCACTTGCAATCTTGAAGCTTCTATCATCTTATTAGAATACTTTACTTCGAGAACTTTGCCGCTTTCTTCCAGAATATCAACTTTGATTAAAGAATCAATCAACACCTCATGTTTCTTTAAACGCGGGTAACTTGTCTCGTGAAGAAGAGCTCCTAAAGCAACCTTCTCACTCGACTTTTCCATTTCTAAGTGGTGTGAATAAAGCCAAAGTTTTCTATGGCACACTCCGTAATAGTAAATTTGTGTACCTGTGTAAATAGGATTTTGAGACTCTTTATTTGCTCTAAATAATATATGCATTATCCTCTGATTTCTCTAACAATAGCCCTAAATTGCAGTCATAAGTAGCATCAATAATGACTACACCATCTTTTGTCATTATAATACGATCTTGTGCTTTAAGCATATGATATGATCCCAGGTTAATGGGTACCAATAATTCATTGGCTAGCAAATATTGTTTCTGAATTAAAGCCTCTTTATACTCATCATAAAGACATCGTGGTAATACCTCTACACTTTGAAATAAGCCATGGAATTCTTCCTTTCCTTCCTGTAATTCTTGAAATGGCCGTAATGCTTGAATTACATGCTGAAAGGCGACGCTTGCCTCTTCATAACGTTTTTGACCTTTGTTAGGCCATCCATTTTCGTAAACTTTGCTGACCCATTCAGTCGTAATTCCTACTGTTAAATGAGTCCCATCATGAGGAGCATTCTTAAGAGTACCAATTAATATTTCTTCATCGTATACATTAGATAGCCGTTTCTGATCAAATTCAGTAGCAATATGCACCTCTGCTCCATCTGGATTATGGCCATAGCGGTTTACCCTACCAAATCGTTGTAACAAATCATCTACTGGTGCTATTTCAGTATATATAACGTCAAAACTTATATCCAAAGAAACTTCAACTACTTGTGTTGCCACAAGAACTTGTACTTCTTCGCTATTTTCGAACTTAAGGGCTTTGATGATATCTTGCTCTTTCTCAACACGATCACGGCGTATAAAACGTGAATGCAAAAGTCTGATATCATAGCCTTTAAGATCTTCTTTTAACTTACAGTAAATATCTTGAGCTTGTGCTACACGGTTAGCTACCACCAGAACTCGTTTGCCATCCTTAACTGACTTTGCTATTTCTCCGAGTAAGTTTTCCAAGGACGTATCATGTAACCGTATTCGATGTCTAGCCAAAGTGAGAAATTTTTTAGTCCAGTCATCTTGGTTGCATGTTTCCAATGAGGTGGAAGAGATCTCATAGCCTACAGCTTCACGTAACAGTTCTTTTAAAAAAGATGGAAATGTTGCACTCATAAATAACAAACGAGCGCCCATTTTCTTCAATATCTTAACCATCTCTACAATCAAGGCTGTAACATGAGTATCATATGCATGAATTTCATCGAAAATAAATATGCCACCTGTCATTTCACTTATGCCAATTTCAAAACGTGTAATACCAAAAAACCATTTAAGCAGTTGAAAGGGTGTCGTAATTTTAATAGGTTTGTGTGCAAGGCGATTTAATGCAGTATCTTTTTTTGCATAAGATTCCGACTCTTGATAACTTTCGCTCTGCTCAAAATGCTCTCTAAAAGCATAATCTAAAGCCCTTGAGTGTAAAACACCTACATTTTCTCGCCCAAATATATTCTCAAGTGTATCTGCCATTGCTTCAATGCTAGCCTGATACGGCAAGATATAAAATATTCTCTCGCCTTTGATACGGTTATTAAGGGCCCACAGCAAAGCTGCATTGGTTTTACCTGAACCTGTAGGAGCCTCTAAAAACATATCTCCTTTATACGTTCCCAAGTATCGTTGAAAAGGACGTAATGGGGATAAAGAAATGGTTGGTAAAAAAACTTTAAAATCCTTCACACCAGCACTTACAGCATGATCTGCAGCCATAAGCCACCCTCGCATCAAAATCAGGACAAGAACCCTGCTATCGTAAAAAGGATGCAGGTCTTGTATTTGTTCCTGTATTTGTTTTAGGAAGTCCTTAGGTGGAGTTAAAAAGTCATGGTTGTCGGGAAATTTTAAAAAGTTAAATTCTGAATGGCTTTTCCAAAATTGATCAAGACAATCCCACGCATCCTCAAGTTCATGGGCTTTTTCTTTAAATTTCTTATCGATCTCACACATTACCTTCGGCGTTGGCAAGGAAGCTAATCCTGCATCACTATTGAGCTGTTGGTCTTGTATTTCGCGATGATGTGTGAGCACTGCACTGGCTGCTAAGCAAATCACTTCTTTGGACGGATTTCCCAAATGACTTCTTGCCTGGTCAAAGGAAGCGAGCAATAGTGCGGTCGACAAAACCTCATGTCGAAATTCCCAACGGTATTTGCGATCACTTAAGGCTCTCTGAAAACCTTTAGCTGCTTTTCCCAGGTCATGGGAAAGCGCCGCTATCTTAAGTGCATTAGCAAGCTGATCCACGCAATCTCGATCAAGCACCGTGTGCCAAACTGATGTATATGCTTCGATAACAGTATTAACATAATGGTATACTTCTTTTAAATGCTGTTTTAATGTAATTTCACTAACTTCCGATTTTGCCAAAGGTTCACTGGACGGCATTGAGCATCCACTCCTGGGTATAAATAGGAACTTCCATATCGATATCGGCATCCCTAACTAACCAGTGAGTAACATTTGTCAAAGTTGCCGGTCTATAAGCATCTACGACTCCAAAAATTTGCACTCCCAACGGAGTTCGCTTTGGTTCGTCTGTAAATATAATGGGTAAATTTTGAAGCCAGGCAGGTGCGTGATTTTGTGTCACTATGTGATAGGGAAGCAATACTCCCTTTACTTTGCCTACGTCAACATGCTGTAAAGTAATATGCTCAATGCTTTCGACACATGCAACATCTTGTGTTCGTCCTAAAAGTAGCGTGTAACGTGGACATCGAAAATGCTCTTCCCACATGGGCGGTAAATAAAGCGTAAGACTAGGCATTGTTAGGAACTCTCGTTGTATTACATTTCTAGAACCAAAGGATATACTACCCTCATTTTCTTTACGTTGAACATTGATTATTGCCTCTAAATCTGTAGTTTTAGTTTCATATACAAAGCTATACGCAATCCAATCGACTTCTTTTGGATATACCCAACGACCAACAGACGCAGAAAGCAGTCCAAAAATTGTCGATAAGGGAGGAACAGTTAAAGTAAGCTGATGGCTTACAAAAGCAGGCACTCTAAATGAAGCAGTTAAAGCTGAAATCCTTATACGGATTGAGCTATACATCTGAATATACCTCCATAAATACAAAACAATCATACAGAATTTTTTATATTGAATGATTTTGTGCAAGAGAGAACTTTATTCTTCAAGTAAAGAGAAAATTGCCTCAACCCGATCTGCTGCCTTTTCTAGCGCCTTTTGTGGAGTCCCAACGATTTCTATAGATTTACTGTCACCAAATTTATTCAAGACCTCGACTTCATTAGCCAAGACTGTAGGTCTATATCCCAGCAACAACGGTTGGGTATTGTTGGTTGATAAAAAACGGGTTTCGTAATCCTTAATTACCGATTCCAATCTTTCAATGTTAAGAATAACAGACTCGTTATTGTCGTCTGCTGAAAATATTCTTTGAAATGGAGCATTCGCCCCATCTAAAGAACCAACTAATACAACCACTGGAGATACATCCGATAAGTTACGAGCAAGACGGGCGCCTCCGCGTAAATAAGCCATTGCCTTAAGAACTTCTTGAACGCGTTTGATTCTATCCTCTTTCGGCAACCAAAAAACTTTTTGATTATTGGGATCATCTATAAGTTTTTCTTTATGTTTTTCCTTTATATCTTCTGAGATATCACACATTTCACCAACCATGAAACGTCCAACATCGTTAAGCGAGATAGTGAAAACCCCTTGTAGATAAGTGGAATAATGTTCTGCCTCAAATGGTATCATGTCAGTATCCTGCGGAAGATTTCGCGAAAAATGTCCAAAGTCATTGGCTATAACATTAGGCAAACAGGAAATCAATAAGCTATTTTTCAGTGGGGATATACGGCGGTATGTACCAACACCTTCCTCAGCGTTATCCGCAGAATTTGCATCTTCATCGCTCTGTTTTTTCTTTTTTTTACCAGTTTTTTCTCCCCTTTTACGTGCAACCATATAGCCAAATAGGTCATCTTCTTCATAAGTAATTGGATCACCCTTTGTGTAAGCACTTTTTGCTTCCCGTGTAACCTCACTGGGTGTCCAATTAAAATCCGTATAAAGAACCTCGCGCAACCAGCGTCGCCACGCTTGTCCAGATACATAAGGATAGGAAAGTCTACCAACGCGTATTTGCTTTACTGCAATTGCATTATCTACTCTAAGCCCCTCAGCTTGGCCAGCATTATTCAAAGCTGCCCCATTGGCTTCGATCAATATCGATCCTGTTATTACTGGATACGTCATACTTCTTCATCTCCTATATTTTGAAATATAATTCCATTTTCATTATATTCACTATATTCTTCCTCTTCTTCCGTTAGTTCCCTAACTTTTTCAAATAAAAATGCAAGCAAATAATCTCTTAACAACCAAAGTTGCCGTCTGTCACCCAATGGAGCGAGAAAAACAAAATCATCAAAGGTCATTGCCCCTGATCGAACACAATTTAAGTATATACCTCGTATGGCACTGCCAGTTTTAGCTATCTGCAGTTTCCCGGTCCATCTTTTAAGATTATTCAAATTCACTATGAGTTTTTTGCCTATTTTCTGAAGATGGTACAGGGTTTCGTCAGGTGTTATATTGATAGTAGTGATTGATAAGGCAAATTCCCTCCCTTCTTCTTTGCAGTTATGATAATCATATATTATTGCTAATAAAAGATCTCTTATTTCCTTAATTATGCTGTAATCATTGGGGGCAAGCAAAGTATAAAATTCATCGTGTTTGAGCCAGCCATTTTTCACATAACGCAATAAGATTCCGTAAAGTTCATTATCTCTTGCAGTGCGTAACTCCATTACATATTTTTTAAATTCATCACTTTTTGCTATAGAAATTCCCAAACATTCTAGAACATTTAATTTTGATTCCGGCAATTCTCTCACCTCCTTAAGATAAAGCCGATGACCTACCCAGCCCCCTCTCAATTTAGGTTTTTCGTGATCCAAGCAGGCTTTAATAATTGATTCACCATTCAGTAACAATTTGGAAATCGACTCTACGTAACGAATCCGGGCTTTAACGTCATTTCCTTGAATCCCCGATACTTCTAATAAATCTTTCCAAAAACGATTAAATTCTTTGTGCGATTTCACCTGAAGTAGAGCCAGGAATTCCATTAATGCGTGCGGAATAGGTAATGCCGATATGTAACCACCGCGGTTATCATTGGAAAATAAGTAGGCTGTTGTTGGAAGAGAGTTCTCATAAATGTGACGTAGTTGATCAGGCATTTCTTTTAATAAACTATATAAAACGTAAAGCACAGTTCCTTCGTTTCCTGCAGTATTCCAGTTACTAAAAAAATCTAAAGTTTTATTTGCTGCAATAGCACTGTTAAAATGCTCCCAACCGTATTTCTCGGAAATCCTTTTTGAGATGGCGAGATCTTGAGCATGGAGAAACCACAAGCGATTTCGCACTCCTGTTCGCATTACCGATAACGGGAAAAAGCGCGTAGCTAATGCACACAATCCACAGATGCGAACACCAGGTGAAAAAGCAGGATAATAGTTAACAATGCCTTCTAGTAATGGCATCTTATCTTTGCGCCTGATAAAGAACGACGACTTGGGTCGCTTTTCGCCACATATATTACAAATATCATAACCATTACTATTATTATGATTTTTTAAGCACTGCTGAGCACGATCCAGTTCTTTTTTTAATTCATCAGAGAATTTTTCACGAACTGCTTTTGCCTTTTCCTCATATGTATTCCCTTTTTTCCAATTAGCTGGGTTAACGAGTTCACTATTTGGGAAAATTTGAGATAATGCTTTCCTTACGAACGCTCCTTCGACGCCTATGCCCAAAGCTTGATCACTGAGCAAAATTTGCTTAAGCTTCTTTACGGCCGTTTCCAAAGAATCGGCTGTTATATCATCCAGACTATTTACCTGTACGGCAGCAGCCAAGGCTGCTAATCCTGCATCCACAAAAGGATGTCCTGTCCAATGAAGATTAACCATTCGAGGCATCACCCCACTATTCTTCTGATATCAAACTGTCTTAATCATCCCAAACCCCTGGCTGTTCTTTGCCCCTAAACCGGCATCATAGGCGAGATAGAAAAATTCTTCCGGCAGGTCCAATTCGTAAATACCTGTCCAACCCTTGATTACGGTGTCGCGATATTTCATTATCCTAAGGTCCTGTTTGCCAACCTTAACTGGTTTTATCCTTGATCCTGCTAAATACGCTGGATCACTGGATCCCATGCCTAACGCCTGACTTTTCCTCCATAAGTTTGTGAAAATTTGAATTTCCCAATCTCGTTCTGTAGGACTGTAGTAATAGGTCTTCTTTCGTCCATCTCCTGCGGTCAATGTACTGTAAACGGTAATTGGAGAAAGGGTTTTGACATGTAATGGTCGGGCAAATTTTGGTTTTTCTTCGACATCTATTCGAAGTAACTCGCACTGTTGTGACCCTAATTGTATTTTGCCTTTTATTAAGAGGTGTTTTACGAAGGATTCGAGCACATCTTCGTGAATGGAACTTATATGTAATTTTAGTGGGCCGGTGAATTCGATAGTTTCGCTATTAATAAAGTATCTTCCATATATACGACTATAGGTAAAGAAACGAAACTGTCTTTTTCCGAAAGCAACTCCTTTATTATGCAAACTATCTGAGATTAGATTGTCCAAGTTGGCATATATAAATCCCTGAATCAAACTGTTATAGTGAATAGGAAGAATCAACCTATCCACAAGCGGCGAAAATTCGATCGTTATCCTCATGAATTATTTGATTCACCCCCCGCTACTGAAAAGTCATCATATATATTGATCATAAACTCATAGGTTTACCTTTGCCGTGCTTGCCCATAAAGTTTATGTTATTTGCAAATATCCTTTGTTTCGATCGAACATAAATTACTCTATTATCAAGTAAACAGTAATTTTAAAGTCAAAAGAATTAAATGTAGACTAATGATATTTGAGGTATTATAGGGCAGTAAATATTAATTTTTCCTTCCCAAAACCAACTTATCGCCGGATTTTACCTTAAACAAAAACCTTAATCTCATATAAAAATCACTTCCTGTACACTTACTTTAAAACATTAATCGACACATCGACCTCCATATTTTGTAATATCATTAATTATTGGTTCGAACCAGCCGCAGACATCAACAATTTACTATAGTATACTAAATTGTTATCTCACGGTCAAGCAAAAAGTAAACATTTAGCTGTAAAAATATTTTTGAGGTTGTATTGCTTCCATCTGGTGACATGTAATTTAGCAATTCAAATAATCCGCCTACTTTGGCGCTGTTATTGACGCCACTGAGATTGAATTCCGCCACAAACTCGGCAATGATCTCTTCCTCGGCTAATACCGGCACCGCAATAGAGACATCTTTGCTCTTCTCCGGAAGGTTGAGGAATTTCACCTACTACCCGTCTATATATCTCATAGTAATACAGATGCTCTTTGCTCCTGAATTTAATCTTGTAATCTTTTTCTTTTGTCCCGAATTCTACGTCAGTTATCTTAGATTCTAATATGTCGCGAAGCAAAGTCATTCCGGAACCTTGTTCAAGAGGTGATTTTTGTCTCCAAACGATATCGTGGGGCAGAAAATCCTCGAAGCTTTTTCGAAGTATCCATTTGTTATATATTTTACCGTCAATTTTCTTTATTTTATCATCGCAATCGATCTTAAGAGCATAGCCGATAAACTCTTTATCAAGGAATGGTTGCTTAATTTCTAAATCCATGACTTCGCCCAATTTATTAGATGAAAAGGAGAGGTTATGCGCTATTTTCGGTATATATTCGTTTAAATTGAGATCTGCCATATATGAATATCCTCCAAACAGCTCATCGCCTCCATCCCCTGTCATAACACTTACGCACCCCTTTTCTTTTGCCAGTTTCAAGCCGAAATAGACGACGATATCGTTAGGTATGGCAGGGTCAAAGGTTTTAAGGATTTTTATGACGATAGGTATTGCTTCTATGGCTTCTTCAGTAGACACCCTCAGGCAAAAATGTTTCATACCTAAAATTTCAGTTACCCTTTTAGCATATTCAATATCTTTACCCTTGGACTCAAAATCTATCGTAAAGGCAATCGCTGAAGGTACAAGGCATGCTAATGCCGTAGAATCTATGCCGCCCGAAAGCAGCAAACCGTCGCCTAAATTGGTTTCGACGACCTTTTTAAGAGTCCTTACAAATTCATTCATTTGCCGCTATCTCTTTCTTTTTTGTAATTAATTCCACCATATCGTAAAATATATAGCCACCTTTATGTATAATTTGACCTTTAGTAATTTCTATTTTCTTTTTGAACAAAGGCCCATCGATGACGAAGGTATGGTATTCTCCGTTTTCGCCATTAATGTCTATGGCTATTTCCTTGACATATTCCACGAACGAAGGGTCAACAGGACACCCCAGATATTTCTCGTTAATCAATTCTGCCTTTGCAGCCACCACAATGGCCTTAAATCCGGAAGATATCAGTTCCTCCAACAGGCTCGATCTATCTTTTTGCCATAGAGGAAACATGGGTTCGATGCCAATATCGGCACATACTCTCTCTATCCATGCTCGGTGCTCCTCGAGATCTATGTCGCCAAAAATGCCGGCTTCAATTCCTTCTTTCTTCAACCTCCCTGCCACATCTTTAAAGTTTCTCTCATAGGTATTCCAGGTTGTGGTTTGTTGAATCAACGGCAATCCTATACAGTCGGACTGCAGTCGCAGGGCTTTACCGGAAAGTCCGTGTGTCATAGATCTTCCTGCATCTTCCGTAGCCATGTTTAAAAGAACGATGGGTTCTGTATCCCTCGCCATATGCATGGCCAGACAACAATCCTTTCCTCCGCTCCAGGACACAAAGGCTTTGGCTTTTTTGGATAACTTCACTCTTTCACCTCCGTTTATTTAACGTAAAAATGATACTACAAAAACGCATATGAGCTTGAATTTATTTATCCCCTGAGAATATCGAAAAAGTCTCAGGGGATAAATAGTAATTATATGGTTTAGTATAGCCTTATACGTTTATATTACATTCGTATATGTGTTAATTTGCAAAATAATTTATAAACCATACTATAGAAGGAATACCAACAAGATCTATGAGCACAGCCCCACATAAAGGTATGATTAAAAAAGCCTTGTAAGACATGACATTGTAATGTTCGCAAACAGCGCTCATGTTCGCCACCGCATTAGGAGTAGCTCCCATTCCGTGCCCCACAAATCCGGCACACATTACAGCAGCATCATAATCCTTGCCCAATATCCTGAAAAGCAAAAAGGCAGCTATCAACAAAATTGCTACCGTCTGCATTACAAGAATTACAATCAAGGGAACAGCCAGATCGTATAATTCCCATATTCGCAGACTCATCATCGCCATAGTTAAAAATATACCCAAAGATACATCTGAGATTAACTCTATGGCTTTGTCGTGCAATTTTACGAACCCCACATGATCATTTATGTTGCGAAACACCACCGCCACAAACATGGCAGCCACGTACCCGGGAAGACTGAAATTGTACAACTCCTTAACTTTACCCGTTACAAAACTACCGAGAGCCATTATCACTAATACGAGCGCCAGCATCTTTATAAAATCGAAACTGGCAAACCCCTCGCGCTTTTCCTCCTTACCCTCTTGTAGATGTTGCATATAAACTACATCGTCATTCGGACTAATCGTTACTTTATAGCGATCTATCAACCACCTGGCTACAGGGCCTCCCAAAAGACCTCCTGCAATCAGCCCGTATGTAGCTGAAGCGATTGCAACTACTTGTGCTCCAGAAACGCCTAAACTTTCTGCAACAGGGCCGAAGGCTGCTGCTCCTCCATGCCCTCCTTCCAATGATACAGCACCGGCCATGACACCCAAAACAGGATGT
The DNA here is from genome assembly GCF_900107215.1 of Acetomicrobium thermoterrenum DSM 13490. Taxonomy (NCBI): domain Bacteria; kingdom Thermotogati; phylum Synergistota; class Synergistia; order Synergistales; family Acetomicrobiaceae; genus Acetomicrobium; species Acetomicrobium thermoterrenum. The sequence continues at coordinate 59,044 of NZ_FNPD01000004.1, forward strand.
ATGCCCAACAGCTTCGCCAAGCCGACCCCGAAGCCATTTTGAAAAAGCGCCATTCCCCAACAAAACACCAGGTAGATGATTAGGGCTTTCCCGCCTCGCTTGAGCAGTCCAAAGCTGCCTCCGATGCCAACGGTCGTGAAAAAGGCTATCATCAGGGGAGACTGAAGAGCAGTGTTGAATTTAATTGAACTGCCACCCCGGTGGTGCAAGAACAAGACTAATAGCGACATTAAAACACCACCTATAACAGGTGCAGGGATGCAAAAATGCTCTAAAATGCCTATTCGTCGCCTCAAGCCATAACCAACCAAAAGCAGTACAGCAGCTAAAGCTGTAGTCCACATGCCATCCAGATTGATTGTAAATATGCCGTTAATCAGACCCCAAGACATTCGATGAACCTCCTTTTAAATTGATATTAAAAACCTTGACAATTAACAGGCCGTTTTACATAAACGATCCCTCCAAACACCTTTTCTGGGGTAAAATTTAACCAACGAAAGCACATAACCTCGCCGATATATATTACATAGCGACATCAAGATGTGCAATAAAGAACAACATTTTTGCTCCTATAATTCATATTTTTTCGTTGCTATGATAAAATATGAATACGACATATTAATAGTTTTTTATATAAATTTTAGTCATCTAGTTATCCTAAACTAATTAGAAAAACTATAATTTAAATTATTAATATAATATTGACAAGTCATAATGATGTATTTCGTGGTGCTGGGAGAGTTATCTAAAATTATTCTCGTCAATCAATACCTCTATAGGGCGAAGCTCGGGATAGCGCGTACATTCCAAATAGCTAAACCCTTTGGCCTATTGACAGCAGAAGAAAACGTACTTGTCGGTATGGGTTGCAAATTACATGGCAACATCTCTTCGTTGTTTAAAAACTGTCGAAAAAAGGAAATCCTGCAAAAGGCAGATGAGATTATAAATCTGATCGGCCTTTCCGATTCTAAAAATCAGTTAGCCTCCTCTTTGCCTATAGGTTTATTAAGAAAACTTGAAATCGGAAGGGCCCTGGCAACTGCCCCTTCGTTGTTATTATTGGATGAACCTGCATCGGGGCTGAACAACCAAGAGAGAAACGAACTTGCCGAGCTGGTAGAAAAAATCAGAAAACTGGGGATTTCAATCATCCTAATAGAACATACAATGAGTTTTGTGATGAATTTGAGCGACAGAATTGTCGTGCTCCATAGGGGAAATAAAATTGCAGAAGGAACTCCGCGAGAAGTTGCCAACGATCCTTTGGTGATTGAGGTGTATCTTGGAACAAAGGGGGTTAAATATGCTTCTTAACGTTCAAGATATTGAGATTGCTTATGATCGAATTAAAGTCCTATGGGGCGTAACTTTATGTGTAGGCGAAGGTGAAATTGTCTCCTTACTTGGCGCCAATGGAGCAGGAAAAAGCACTTTGCTAAAAGGCATCATGGGTATAGTTCCTCTACAGAGGGGATCTATATCTTTCCTAGAAAAGGATGTTTCGAAAAAACATCCCTGGAAAAAAGCTAAAATGGGGATTGCCTATATACCTGAAGGGGGCAGAGTTTTTCCAGATCTGACAGTGGAGGAAAACTTGATGTTAATAGCCAGCCTTCATAAAGAAGCCTTCGACGTAAAGGAAAATCTGGACCTGGTTTATTCTTTATTTCCCGTCTTAAAGGAAAGGTTGCAGCAAAAGGCCGGAACTTTGAGCGGCGGGGAGAGACAAATGCTTGCGATCGGGAGAGCATTGATGTCGAAACCAAAGCTACTTTTGATTGACGAAGTATCGATGGGTTTAATGCCAAAGCTTGTATCCGAGGTGTTCAATACGCTAAGTTTATTAAAAGAATATGGAATAAGCATTTTGCTAACCGAACAAAATGTCCCAGAAGCATTGGCGATATCCGATAGGGGATATGTGTTAGAAAACGGGCGCATCACAATATCCGGCAATTCCGAAGAACTGCTCGGAAACGAGATGGTGAAGATGTCATTCCTTGGATTGTAAAATTTAGTAATGAAGACAGAAGCCGTTAATTTTATTCCCTGGATGATACATAGCTAAAACCATTTAAATTTGATATAATTTAGATGTACCTAACATATATTTACCATGAGGAGGGGATGAAATATGCCGGAGAGAATTGAAATAGAAGAAGCGAGAAAGAAGGTAAAGGCAGGGGAAGCACTTTTGGTTTGCGCCTATGCTGATGAAAATAAGTTTAAAAAGGTGCATCTCGAAGGAGCCATATCCCTTCAGGAACTACAAAGCAAGGAGGATGACTTGCCAAAGGATAAGGAGCTAATCTTCTACTGCGCCTGACCTGATGACGGCACAGCTGTCCGTGTGGCAGCTCAGTATGAAAGCAAAGGTTTTTCAAATGCAAAAGCATTGCGCGGCGGAGTGAAAGCTTGGAAAGAGGCAGGTTTTCCGATCCTTTAAGCGTTAATGCAAAGATGGGAGGGAAATGAATTGGCGATCGAAGAAAGAAAACAAAATAAAGAGGTTTCCAACGAGGAAAAGGAAAAACTCATGAAGGAACTTTTTGAGCAGCTCGACGGATGTGCCGGATGCCCCGGCTGCTGTAACGAATAGTTCTTAACGAGAAAAACAAAGAGGGGAAACTCCCCTCTTTGTTTTTATTTACTGCACCAATTTACATCCTGGCAATGGCGTCTTACGTAATTTCTCTTATCCATTCTTCGATCTTGGCCTTCATCTCTTCTCTTATTTCTCTGGTTCTTTGAAGCTTTTCTTTCCTTGTTCCTTCAAAGGAAGCCGGATCGGGAAAGGGCCAGTGAAGTTGTTTTTTTACTCCCGGAAAAACAGGACAAAGCTCAGCCTGAGCCGCATCGCAGACGGCAATAACATAATCGTAAGTTTTTCCCGATTCGTATAGATCCACGATTTTCTTCGTCTTCTTAGCTGAAATATCGATCCCAATCTCTTGCAGCACCTCGACGACAAAGGGGTTTAAACTATCCCCTGCCTCCAATCCTGCACTTTCCGCTTCAAAACGGTCGCCTGCAATGGCGTTAAGCAAAGCTTCGCCCATTTGGCTTCGGGCTGTATTTTTGCTACAGACGAAAAGCACTCTAATCCTATTTCGCACCCTGCCACACTCCTCTCTACAAATTCATCACTCCCACTCTATAGTTGCCGGCGGCTTGCTTGTAACATCTAACACCACTCTATTAATTCCAGGGATTTCGTTACATATACGGCGGGCAACTTTATCGAGCAACTCCCGATCTAAATAAGCCCAATCGGCCGTCATGCCGTCCAACGACTCAACCGCCCTGAGCGCAACGGTATAACCATAAGTACGTTCATCCCCAGTGACGCCCACGCTCCTAACGGGTAACAAAACACAAAAGGCTTGCCAAACCTTTTCGTAATAGCCTGCGACGTCAAGCTCCTCAATGAACACGGCATCGGCTCGTCTCAACAGCTCAAGTTTTTCAGGTGTCACCTCCCCAAGACATCTAACGGACAATCCCGGCCCAGGAAAGGGATGTCTTCTTAGTATAGAGCGAGGAATGCCAAGAATGGATCCTATAGCCCTAACTTCATCTTTGAAAAGGTCTTTTAACGGCTCAATTAGCTTTAATTTCATTTCCTCGGGCAATCCGCCTACGTTATGATGAGTCTTGATCACCGATGCTCCCTTACCCTGTCTTCCGCTTTCAATCACATCGGGATAAAGGGTCCCCTGAAGGAGCCATTTGGCATCTCCAACCTTTTCTGCTTCTCGCTCGAAAACCTCGATAAAGGTTCTGCCTACAGCTTTGCGCTTTTCTTCCGGATCGGTAACCCCTTTTAAGGCTTTAAGAAATTCTTCCGAAGCATCTACGTAACGAACGTTCAGTTTTAATTCATTGCGATAGACAGAAAGAACGTTTTCAGCTTCATTGAGCCTCAGTAAACCGGTATTTACAAAAACACAATAGAGCCTGTTTCCCACTGCCCTTTGAGTAAGAACAGCAGCTACTGTGGAATCCACACCCCCAGATAAAGCAGATATGACTTTACCGTCGCCTACTGTTTGCGATATCTGCTTGACTTGTTCTTCCACCCAATCACCTAAATTCCACGTCTGGTCACAATGACATACTTCGAAAAGAAAGTTGCGTAAAATTTCAATTCCATGTTCAGTATGAGCTACTTCCGGATGAAACTGCAATCCAAAGATGGGTTTCTCCGTAAACGCCATAGCGGCTATGAGACCGCTTTCGCTTTTTGCCAAAACGCGGGCGCCAGGCGGTAGTTCTACTACCGTATCTCCATGGCTCATCCACACGTAAAACTCCTTCGGAAGACCTCTAAAAATAGCAGCATTGAGGTCCAGCACCTCTATTTTTGCGCGACCATATTCGGCCAATTCGACCTTTGCCACCCTGCCCCCCAAAAGATGAGATAAAAGTTGCATCCCATAACAAATGCCCAGAATGGGAACCCCTAAATCAAAAAGCTCATCAGATATTGTGGGTGCCCCCTGCGACAAAACGCTTTTAGGACTTCCGGAGATGACTATCCCCTTAGGGTTTCTTGATCGTATTTCCTCCATAGGAGCATCCCAGGGCAGAATCTCGCTAAATACATGTTGCTCTCTGATGCGTCTTGCAATAAGTTGAGTATATTGAGAACCGCAGTCTAAGATAACAATGACGTCTTCCGCCTTCAATGAAATACACCTCCGACTGATATGAAAAATTTACTTCCGCAAGGAGATAAAGAACGTACGTCCTTCACGCATTACCAGAAGAACAACAGAATCAGGGTTTCTTTGTAATGCCTTCTTAAGGTCATCCACAGTTTTTAGAGTTACCCCGTTTGCCTCCAAGATTAAATCTCCCTCTCTAATGCCCACTCTGTCGCTTATCGATCCAGGCTTTACCCCGACAACAACGACACCCTTTTCGCTATCTATGTTGTATTTCTGCTTCAAAGCCGGAGTTACTGGAGAGACTTCGATACCTAAGCTTTCCTCCAAATCAGAAACTTCAAGACGAGGCGCCTCAGTCTGACCGGGTATTTCCTCGAGAGTCACCGTGACGCTTCTTTTTCCGCTTGAAGTTGCTATCTCGATCTTAATCTTGTCTCCAGCCATACGCTTGCGTATCTGAAATACCAGATCTTGAGCGTCATTAATTTCAACTCCATCTACTTTAGTAATCACAAAACCCCTCTTAATACCGGCCTTGTCGGCAGGAGAATCAGGAACGACATCTGCAACTACAGCTCCCTTTTCGACCTTCAGCCCGTATGCCTGAGCTATATCGCTCGTAAGCGGCTGAACGTAAACGCCAAGCCATCCTCTGCGAACTCTGCCATAGCTTACAAGATCGTCAATTACGCTTTTCGCCATGTTTACCGGTATAGCAAATCCTATACCTTGAGCATAGGGTATGATAGCTGTGTTTATACCAACGACCTTGCCGTCCAAATCCAAAAGAGGACCGCCGCTGTTTCCCGGGTTGATCGCCGCATCGGTTTGCAAGAACCCGTCAAAACTCACATTACCTGCTCTTATGGAGCGGTTTTTAGCGGATATGACTCCAACAGTGACGGTATGATCCAAACCAAAGGGATTTCCTATGGCTACTACCCATTCACCTACTTGAACGGCATCTGAATCGCCCAATGGAAGGACAGGTAAATTGCCTGCCGTCACTTTTATAACGGCCAAATCGAAGGTCGGGTCTTTTCCCACGATCTTGGCATCCAGCTGTCTGCCGTCGGCCAAGGATACCGTTATTTTGTCAGCACCTTCGATCACATGGTTATTGGTCAATATATATCCGTCCTTGGAAACTATGAAACCCGAGCCCTTCCCCTTCATGGGAATAATCTGAGTGAATTTATCCCATTGGTCGCCAAAAAACTGCCTAAAGAAGGGGTCATCGGCAAAGGGGAAAAGAGGCCTTTTTACCATGGTCTCCGTATCTATATTGACCACAGCCGGAGATGCCTCCTCTGCTATCTTTGCTATGGGGTTTCCCGCAACGGGATCTACAGGCTTCGCGATCGCCTCCATGGATATGCCCGTGACAATTGCCCCCATCATCACAACTACCAACAATCTAGAAATTTTCTTTAACAAAACATTCACCCCCAAATCTGCTTATATAGGCAAAAGATATATATACCTCGTAGCCTAACCTGGCATCGTAAATATTGCCGAAGGCACCCCTCGAAATAACCATCTAGTCTCGAACAAAATTCTATCATGACGAGCGCATAAAGACACCTCAAGTGAAGATAATAATTGCGCAACATTTTTCCAATTATTGCTTTAAATTAAGAAACATTTTGTTTTGAAGCTTAACACGGGGCTTAAAAATAGTGGTATTATTTAGTGGGTTTAACGCTTACATTTTTCTATTTAAATCTATTTCGGAGGTAAAGTCATGGCAGATACAGCTACAATAACGAAGATAGTTAACAGTTTTGCAGGCGCATTGATAGGCGTATGCAAAAACCTCGGTATAAGTGCCGTCCTAGACAAGTCTGAGATTTCTCCTGAGACTAAGGCTCCTAACAATCGAGCAGCGGCTTTGATAGGTTTCGTAACATCAACCGTCAATGGCACTATCGGGCTTTTAGCCGACGAGCAGGCATTTAGTGAAATCGTTACCACCATGTCGGGAGGAGCTGTCAACCCGGATTTTAATGACCCCCTTGCCATGAGCGCCTTTGGAGAGTTGACAAATATGATCAGCGGTCAGGCCTTTATTAAATTCAACGAAAAGGAAATATCTATCACTCCACCCCAACTTTTGACGGGTGAATTTATCGTCGCCGTTCCCTCTGCAGAAGATGCCGTTCGAAGTTTTACAATCCCATTTAAATTGGATACGGGCAGCAAATTATATCTGGTGCTTGCACTGAACGCTTAAAATGACCGAGGGAAATTCAAAGATAAAATTATGGCGTTAGATCAATGGACCCAAAAGAAGCAAAGGTATTAGAAATGGGATTATCGCGGAAGCCAATTCACTCAGCTGCCGCTTCACCTATAGCACGTCAACTGGATCGATATGCAAATCCCTTCCCCCTGCTCTGTATGTTACAGTAGTTTAATTTACGCCCTTGTGAGGTTGAAAGATGAGGGATTGTTAGGTCGGCTTTCCAAAAAACGTGGAAATCAAAGTGGGACAGGGATATAAAAATAAAACGAAAGTCGGGATAGATATTGGAAATTGCTCTGCCAGAGCGGGCAAGAACTTATCGAGTTTTCCTACGAAAGCACTGGTACCTTAAAGTAACCCTTCGAAGGATTGACATCTGTACAGTTAACCTGTAAACTTTTTTTGTTAATTTTGAACAAAAATATCTTATCTGATTCGTTTAAGGACGGTGTGGGGCATGAACCGAGAAGAACTAGAATCTCTTTTGAGAGATAAAATACCGACGTTGCCAAAAAAAGCCAGAAAGGTAGCAGAATATCTGCTGTCTAACATGAGAGAGGTGGCTTTTTATTCAATAGGCGAGGTGGCGGATAAATTAAACGTCTCTAAAGCTCAACTGGTCCGTGTGGCAAGAATTTTGGGTTTCCAAGGATATGCCGATTTAAAGACAGCCCTCCAAAAGGCCATATTGGAACAAATAGATCCCGTAACCATGTTGGCTAGGGCAAAAGAACGGGGAGAGGGCCTGCTTCCCAATATCTTGGACACGGAGCACGCAAACATCGATAATACGTGGCGCATGCTGGATAGAGAAAAAATCAACGAATTCGTGGAACTAGTTAAAAAAGCGAAAAACATCTATTGCATGGGTTGGGGCATTTCCTCGCTGGTAGCTGAAACTTTCTATATGCGCTTCAGGGTAATGGGGCTTGCCGGGCATCTCATTAAACGCGGTTCTTTGGCAATTTTAGAGCAAGTGCGTGGCATCAAAGAAGGGGACATGGTCATCGTTTGCGAATTACCCAGCTATGTCGTGGAAGTTACTGAGGCCATAACAAAATGCGCATCTCAAAAGGCAACAATCGTTACCATAACCGACACTGCAGCCGCTCCCGTTTGTTCAGTGGCCACTCTCCAATTTTACGCCAGCGCCCTAAGTCCTACCTTCGGAAGCAGCATTATCGGGCCATTGTTTTTAGCCCACATATTAACTTCCGTGCTTTCGGTGGAGTTGGGCGAGGCAGCCCACGAGGCTTTGGAAGAACAGGTCCAATTTTTGCACGACGAAAGGATATTTCATCCGGTATTTGGCCTTAGATATTAATCCAATCTAACCAAACTTGATAAATTAGTGGGTGCCTCGCCCGTTATTACTCATTATGCTTCATACTTCGCAACTTTGTCCCGGATCTAAGATGACGACTTCGGCTAAGGATCCGACCTTCGATTTAAATTCCTCGGGGTCTGCCTCTATGACGGGGAAGGTTCCATAGTGCATTGGGATCACCTTTTTGGGCTTTATAAATTCGACTGCCCTAACGGCGTCATCGATATCCATAACGTAATTTCCTCCTATGGGCAAGATGGCAAGGTCTATGTTTTCGGCTTCGAGAAGTTTCATCTCCACAGTAAGTCCTGTATCGCCGGCATGGTATATCTTTTTGCCGTCCACTTCGATGACAAATCCACAGGGAGTGCCTCCATACAACATTTTGTCCCCATCGGTGATCCCGGATCCGTGCCATGCGGGAGTTAACTTAACCCGCCCGAAGGGAAAGGCGTATCTTCCTCCTATGTGCATAGCATGACATTTAACTCCCTTGGAGGACAAGAAGCCGGATATCTCCGCATTAGTTACAACAGTGGCTAGAGTTTCTTTGGCTATTTGAACCGTATCCCCCAAGTGGTCATCGTGACCATGAGTTATAAATATGAAATTCAGCTCCTTTATATCGCTTGGCTTCCAAGCGCTGTTAGGATTGCCCGACAAAAAAGGGTCTACTAACGCCTTTAAGCCTTTACCCTCGATATAAAAGGCCGCATGCCCAAGATATGTCACTTTAGCCATTTACCATCGCCTCCTCATCGAAAAAATTCTTGAAACCAAGCAAGTATAGAGATTATACGTTTACATTATACTGTAACCCTCACACTTCTGTTTATAGGGTAAATCCACAGGGGATTTTGTCCAAGCAATGCTGCTCGCTTCGAACTCGCTACGACATGTCGTCCAAAAGGGATGTCCCGATTACCCCTTTTACGTAGCCGCTCTTTATAGATTTTAGATATCTCTGCGCTGTAAAAAACACCCTTTCGACGGAATGAGTCATTTTTCCTCCCCGTTCCCATAACCATAGCCCTACTCCCCATTTCGGTATCTCCTTTGGAGAAGTGGGGCCGAAAAGACCTATCACCGGGACCCTTCCTCCGAGCGCTATGTGAAGACCGAGCGTATCTACGCTTATAAGCAAGTCGAGGTTATAAATCCAATCGGCATAACCGACCATAGTTCCTCCCGGCTGCCACGCGACTTCGCATCCTGCGCTTTGAAGCTTTTTTGCCAGGCTCCACCAGCACTCCATGGGCCAAGCTTTTTGTGGCCACTTTAGTCCTACACGAGGATTTAACCCAACTAAGGGACGCTTACGGAGATTGCCACCCTGTATACGGATGTAAGACCAATAGGGCTCGCCTCTCCATTGCATGCCACACAACTTGTAAAGCCAGTGAGGATGGGAATGCCTACTGCTCTCGTTTGAATCTATTAAGTTCTCCAATTCCGGAAATCTTGGCCTTGTTCGCCAACGGTTTCCGTCGAAATAAAATCCCTTTATTTTGGATGCCCACTCCTCAGAGAAAGGGATTTGAGTCCTTTCGAGGTAAAAAATGACATCGGGTTCTTGAGCTTCTTCCAATGTATCTATAAAATGCAAATTTTCTACAGGAGGAAAGAGCGCCTGTAATTTTCCGGGGGCACCATACCAATACACTTCGTTGTCTGGCAAAAGACGAGAAAGCAATACTCCGCTCCTGAACACCTCGCCATCGGAAATGCCTCCTGTGGCGGAATCCCTAAGAAGCTCTGTCTCGCCGGTTTTGATAATTAAAAATCGCATTTTGCCACCACCTTAATTCGCGATGAGCTGTAATGACCCGATTCATCACATTCAATTCCCATAAGACGAATAACAAAACTTTCATCAGATATCATTGCTAAAACGGAAGTGTCTTTGTTTATTTCATACCAGGCATTCATAAGTTTTGCTTCTTCCCAACCCTCGGCGGAGATAAAGCCATTCAACGTTTCATCTCCATTTAAGTCGTAAATCCAATTTTCAAATCTCCCTCCAAGAATAATTCCTCGACCCTTTAAGCACCTAGAACCCACTTTTTTAACCTTCCTCCTCATCAGTGGCCGTTACCTTAATATGAAGCTCTTCAAGTTGACGCTCGTCTACATAAGACGGGGCACCGGACAACAGACACTGAGCTTTCTGAGTTTTAGGAAAGGCAATGACATCTCGTATAGATTTGGCACCGGCCAAGAGCATTACCAATCTGTCAAACCCTAATGCAATCCCCCCGTGTGGCGGTGTACCGTAAGAAAGCGCAGACAACAAAAAGCCGAACCGATTTTTTGCCTCAACCTCGTCCAATCCAAGGACCTTAAAAACACTCTCCTGCACCTTAGGGTCATGTATTCTTATAGAACCTCCGCCGACCTCATTACCGTTTAGAACTATATCGTAGGCACGAGACCGGACCTTCCATGGTTCGCTTTCCAACAAGTGCAAGTCCTCGTTTTTAGGAGACGTAAAGGGGTGATGAACGGAAACATATCGGTTTTCCGTTTCGCTCCATTCGAATAAAGGAAAATCGACCACCCAAAGAAAGGCCCATTTGCCCTTTTCGATCAAATCGTACTTCCGTGCGACTTCCAAACGAAGTTGTCCCAATACCTCGCATACTTTGTTCCTATCTTGATCTGCCATTACAAATAGAGCGTTCCCTTGAGAAAGTTGCGATTTTTCTATAACGAGCTTCTTTCCATCTTCGTCCAAGAATTTGACCATGGGACCTTTCAATTCGTTCCCCAGCTGAAAATAAGCCAACCCCTTGGCTCCCAGTTCCTTTGCCTTCCCCTCAATAGTGCTCATCTCTTGTCTGGACAGCGATGCTCCACCAGGAAGCACAAAACCTTTAATTGCCCCTCTTTCTCCAACTTCGAAAGCCCTAATACCTCTGCCCTGAAAGACTGCTTTTAAGTCGACAATCTCAAAGGGGATCCTCAAATCCGGCTTATCCGAACCGAAGCGCTCCATTGCTTCTGAATAGCTTAAACGCGGGAAGGGCGTTTGTATTTCCACCCCTATAGTCTCGCGAAATAATCCCTTCACATAGTCCTCTATTAGCTCAAAGATGTCCTCCTCCGTCAAAAAGCTCATTTCTATATCGATTTGAGTAAACTCCGGTTGTCTATCTGCTCTCAAATCTTCATCTCTGAAACACTTAACTATCTGAAAATATCTGTCTAACCCGGAGATCATCAATATTTGTTTAAAAATTTGCGGAGACTGGGGAAGAGCATAAAATTTTCCAGGGTTTACCCTGCTCGGAACCAAATAATCCCTTGCCCCCTCAGGAGTCGATTTGGTCAACATCGGAGTTTCCACTTCAACAAAACCTGCATCCGTCAAAAACGTTCTTGTATAATTCGCCGCTTTGCTTCTGAGGCGCAAATTCCTCTGCATAACCTCACGTCTTAAATCTAAATATCTATATTTAAGCCTTATATTCTCATCGATGGCGCTGGCCTCATTTAAATCGAAGGGCGGCAAAGTTGATGGAGATAGCACCATGAGGTCGTCGGCTATAATTTCGACATTACCGGTCTTTAGAGATGGGTTTTCCGTTCCGGCAGGCCTTTTTTTAACTACACCCTTGATGGCAACCACATACTCGCTTCTCAGCTGCTTTGCCCTTTCGTGAACTAATTCGTTCGTCTCGGGGTTAATGACCACCTGAACTAAACCGGCATGATCCCATATCTCAAGGAATATAATTCCACCCAAATCCCTTCGCTTTCTCACCCATCCGTTTATAATAATTTTTTTCTCTATATGGTCTTCGGTTGCATTGCCACAATAAACGGTCCTTTTCCAGTTTTCATCGAACACTGCGTCAAACATTGAATTCGCCTCCATAGCCAAGCTATCCAGCTAAATTTGCCTTTACGTAATCTATTAAGGAATCATTCGCCACTTCGCTTTGGGAACCTTTCCTGAGATCTTTTACGGTAACAACGCCCTTCTCTATCTCGACACCGCCCAAGATACAGGCAAGTTTGGCTTCTCTATTTGAAGCTGTTTTGAGTTGTGAGCCAATTGATTTACCGGTGTAGTCCATATCGACACTAATTTGCTCGCGCCTTAAGTCGTAGAGCAACTTCAATGCCTTATTTTTAGCCAAGTCATCAGCTGTCACTATAAATACATCGATACCTGGTTGCTGACCAAAATCGCAACCTTGCCCTTCCATGGTCAAGACTATACGCTCTATCCCTGCCGCAAAGCCCACACCTGGAACGTGAGGTCCACCTATCGTTTCAGCAAGGTTATCGTATCTTCCGCCACCGCATACGGCATTTTGTGCGCCAAGCTCCCCCGAAAGGACCTCGAAAGCCGTCTTTGTATAATAATCCAAACCCCTAACGAGATTTTTATCTTCTTTATAGTTTATGCCAAGAATTGTCATGCCCTCTTTCACTCTTTTGAAGTGTTCGCTGCATTCGACGCACAAATAATCCGCAATACCCGGGGCATCTTTCATTATTTCACGACACCTTTCGTTTTTACAATCCAAAATCCTGAGGGGGTTTCTTTCAAATCTATTTTGACATGTGTTGCATAACGCATCGAAATTACTTCCCACATATCTTTTCAATGCATCTCTATAACCTGGCCTGCAAACAGGGCATCCTACCGAGTTTATCACGACTTCAAGATTGGAAAGGCCAAGCGCATTAAATAAATATATAGCGAAGGCAATGATCTCCAGGTCGACTTCCGGAGCTTCTGAACCAAGAGCCTCGACATCTAATTGCCAAAACTGACGATATCTTCCCTTTTGCGGGCGCTCATACCTAAACATTGGTCCTGCGCTCCAAAGTTTAACCGGCTGAACCTTCTTTGACATGCCATGCTCCAAATAACACCTGACCATTGAAGCCGTAAGCTCCGGCCGCAAGGTTAAGCTTCTACCCGCTCTATCTAAAAAAGTGTACATTTCCTTTTCCACTACATCCGTCGAATCTCCTATACCCCTGGAGAAAAGTTCTGTATGTTCGAAAAGCGGCAAATGTACTTCATTATAACCAAAAAAACCTGCGACTTTTCTCGACGTCTCTAAAACGTAGGCCCACTTCCAAGCCTCATCGGGAAGAATATCCCTTACACCCCGCGGTGCTTTAATTATATCCATAGCGCATCGACGCCTCCTGTTAATTTACATATGATGATATTTATTGACGTTGAAAATTATGATATCAAAAGATCGGAATAGTAAAAAGCGCGGCCACCACGATGCCGCGCTTTTTCGTGCATCTACGTCGGGGATTTACCCAAACATCTACAAGGATTATCTTGATTCAAGTTGAAACTTAATTGCCGTCCTTTCTTCGCCATCTATGCTGATTTTTGCAAAAGCAGGTATGCAAATCAGATCAATGCCGTTAGGAGCTACATAGCCCCGGGCAATTGCTATTGCCTTGACAGCCTGGTTCACTGCCCCTGCACCTACAGCTTGCACTTCCACTGCACCCTTCTCCCTCATGACTGCAGCTATAGCTCCTGCGACAGATTTTGGTTGAGAGTTTGCGGAGACCTTGAGAACTTCCATAGCATTCGACCTCCCTGTAAATTAAGCTCTACATTCATCGAATATGCTCTTCCCCGACTACACCTTATAGTCTACACCATAGTATAGCTACATATCCAAACTTTTTGCAAGCAGGAAATGCCATAAAAAATCAGTATATTAAAAGAATTTATAATCTCCATGCGGCAAACCTTCTCACCAAAAAATTGCATTGCAAATATGAATACATCATTTTCAAATCATGGCCTTGGTATAGATCGTATGTGGCACAGTGTAACAAATATTCGTAAAGTCTTATATAATAAGAAGGGCAATAAGAATAAAACCAAATGTAACATGTTCAATATAAATATCGCTTTTTAAAGAGATCGCTTTTAACTAATGATATAAGTTTATGTTTAAAACAAGATATTCTCCCTGAGACAGTAATTATTTTTCAGATATATTGTTTAACACATGGTTAAATATTCATCATTATATGACATAGGAGGTCAAAATATTACATGAGAATATTGGCCAATTTCAAGGATTTCTTGGAAACCACAAGAAGTGTACTGCCTCTAGCTGTAATTCTCATATTATTTCAATTGGTCATATTAAAAAGACCAATAAAAAACGTCAAGGATATTATATTTGGAATTTTATTGTGCATATTCGGTCTACATATTTTTTTGAAAGGGGTGCTCATGAGTCTGCATCCGCTGGGGGATTCGGTAGGAGAGAATTTAGTATTAATGAGCAATAAATGGCTTATTGTAGGAGCTGCTTTTATTATTGGATATCTCGGAACGCTGGTTGAGCCGGCTTTGAAGACACTGGCACTTGAAGTGGAAGAAGTATCAATAGGGGCAATACCTCATAAGACGCTGACACACGCAGTTGCCGTCGGCTTCGGCGTCGGGATGGGCATAGGCATATACAAAATTTTATTCGATATCCCCTATGCAAAAATAATTACCCTCTTGCTCCTACTTGTTCTAATATTAATACTATTCACACCCGATGAATTTATTTCGATAGCAATGGATTCGGCCAGCGCAACCACGGGGCCGGTAAATATACCCATCAACATGGCAATAGCTATCGGCCTGGCAAAAGTTCTAGAGAACGTCGACCCACTTACCAGCGGTTTTGGTATTGTTGGACTAACGTCTATAGGAGCCATGATCTCGGTATTGATATTAGGCATATTGACGAAAATATAAATACTGATGCAAATGGGGAGAGGGATGTTTATGGATGTCAAGTGTATTGTTGCCATCGTAGAAAGAGGCAAGGCCGACAAAATTGTTGAAGGAGCCAAAAAGGCGGGGGCCAAAGGTGCGACTATCCTCTACGGAAGAGGGACTGGTCAATCAGAGGCTTTGAGATTTTTTAACCTTCGCATCGAAGCCTCTAAGGAGGTTATATTAATACTAAGCGAAGTCAACAAATATAAGGCAATATATGATGCCATTGTCGATATTGGAAAACTTAATGAACCAGGTACTGGGATTATATTCACATTTATGGTTTCTGAACTCACCGGCTTACACCACAGGGAACAAATAAAAAACTAGTTACTGTAAAAAATCATGAGGGGATATAGAGTTACTAGAACATAGATGATTGCAAAGGGACATTTTTGCATATGACATCTTGAAATTAATGTTATCGATTTCTTTATATTTCATTTCAATATCTATAAAAAAATTAAAAAAATATTGCGATGCATGTAGATTTAATTGTCTCACGATAGTATAATAGGTCCAAAATTTAATACGAAAAGGAGGGTTTAAATTGCCGGAAGGTAGAGGTAGAAGACGAAGAAGAAGCACTATAGAGGAAATGATTATTAAAACACAAGAAAAACTGGAAAAAACCAAGAAAAGATTTATCAACAAGCATACCAATGAGATCATTGATATGTTCACTCAGATTGTTGAATCAGCAAGACTGGACACATTCGATGTACTTAATGACTATATTAGCATAAACAATGAAAATGAACGCAAGAAATTTGTCCAAGAACTCGTTATTAACGCAGCTCGTAATATCGACGCCGACTCTCAATCATAAAAAACGAAAAACGTCCTCTTTATCTAAAACTAGCGTTCCAACGAAATTAAGGGGGCAAAATAAAAGGGCCTCCTTAATTTATATGCTATCACACAAAATTTAAGAGGTGCCCCCTATGGGGCACCTCTGCGATAGGCTTATGTTATCTTCGTTTTTAAGATTTATAGAGCCGATACTTCAGAAGCCTGTGGCCCTTTGCTTCCCTGGACTATCTCAAAAGAAACTCTCTGACCTTCAGCTAATGTTTTGAAACCATCTTGCTGGATTGCGCTGTAATGAACGAAAACGTCCTTACCGCCGTCTGCTGTGATGAAACCATAACCTTTGGACTCGTTGAACCATTTGACTGTACCCTGTGTTTTCACTAATGTTGCCTCCTAAATACACGTTTTAAAAATTTTTTACGTCGATGGCGCCTATCGACAAATTTATCATACACCTTATTTTACATAAGTCAAGTACTTTTTAACTTTAAAATTTTGAGAGTTCCTTCACCCAAAAAATCCATCACGATCGATAATGCACCAAAATTAAAACACTCTCGACCCCAAAGGAGGGTTGTCGTCAACGGATAACAAAAGTACCTTTCCTTCATCATTGGGAACGCCAAGAACCAGGATCTCGCTTTTAAAGCCCGCTACAATTTTCGGGGGGAAATTTACAACAGCGACTACCAATTTTCCCTGCAAAGCCTGAGGCGAATAAAGCTCTGTGACCTGGGCGCTAGATTGCTTAACTCCAATCTCGCCGCCGAAATCGACCCATAATTTATACGCAGGCTTTTTGGCCTTTTCGTTATATTCAACTTTCACTATTTTTCCCACTCTCATATCCACAGCAACAAACTGCTCATAGTTTATAGTATCCACATCTATCTCCCCTTGTTTCAGTACCCTGGCTTTATCTCTTAATCTAGCATCACATATCGTTTTTATGAAAGCTGCCCCTTCGAGCAAGGACAAAAAGCGTTATTATAGCCACAATGCCAATTAATTTTATTGTAGCCATAGGCCACAGACAACATACACCGAAAACCAAAAACAAGCTTCTTGATAAAAGACCTATTGG
Source organism: Acetomicrobium thermoterrenum DSM 13490 (assembly GCF_900107215.1). Classification (NCBI taxonomy): domain Bacteria; kingdom Thermotogati; phylum Synergistota; class Synergistia; order Synergistales; family Acetomicrobiaceae; genus Acetomicrobium; species Acetomicrobium thermoterrenum. The sequence continues at coordinate 75,967 of NZ_FNPD01000004.1, forward strand.
CTTATTTGAATAACCTTCCAAAGCACAACCTAATGCAACGGCAGAAAATAAGCCGCCCAGAAGGACCAATATGTTGGAAACTGCATTGCCCTGCAATAAAAGACCGCCATCGTAGCAAAAAGCGAAGGGAACTACAAAAGCCAAAAGACCCAACCTCATCGCCTGGAATCCGGTCTTATCAGGATTGGCGCCTGCAAGGGAACTAGCGGCATAGGCAGCCAATGCAACGGGAGGCGTGATGTTAGATATAACTGCAAAATAAAACACAAACATATTTGCCGCCAAAGCCGTAAACCCTAATTTAACAAGAGCGGGAACTGTCAATGCCGATGCTACTATATATGCTGCAGTTGTAGGAAGCCCCATACCCAGAATAATAGAGAGTGCCATTACTAACAATAGCGCCAAAAACGGAAGGTTCATGGCCAAGGAGAATATAAAACTTACGACTTTAAAGCCAAAACCCGTTAGGGTCACAGAACCGACGACAATTCCAGCAGTAGCACATGCTATGGCAACGATAAAAATGTTCTTAGATCCGTCGTGAATGGCATCGATAACTGCCCTTGGACCCATGCGATAGTGTTTATCGAAAAGAGACATTGCCCAGGCCAAGGCTATGCTAATGACAGCTGCTCTCATGGGTGTGTAACCATATAAAAGCATCACGACCAATCCGCCGAGTGGAATTAAAAGATACGACTTCTTGATGACGTTGGCACGCGACGGAAGTTCTTCGCGGGGAAGACCTTTCAACCCTATCTTCAAGGCCCTAATATGCACCATCACCAACACGGCTACGTAATACAAAACCGCCGGGACGAAAGCAGCAATCATGATATTCCTATAAGGAACCCCCAAAAAAGCTGCCATTATAAAAGCGCCTGCTCCCATTAAAGGGGGCATTATTTGCCCACCCGTACTGGCAACCGCCTCGACGGCACCTGCAAAGGTTGGCGAATATCCCGTCCGCTTCATAAGAGGTATAGTAAAAGCGCCAGTCGCATAAACATTGGCCACTGCCGATCCGGATATTGAGCCGAAAAATGCTGAACTTAAGACAGAAATTTTGGCCGGCCCGCCAGGAGAATGTCCCGCAAATGCCTCAGCCAACTCCATAAAGTATGTGCCTGTCCCCGATTTCTCCAAAAATCCTCCAAATATTAGAAAGATCATCACGTAAGTTGCCGATATGCCCAAGGGGGAGGAAAAGATACCTTCATCGGTGAGATAGAAATGTTCTATGATCCTATCAAAGGAAAAAGGATAGGCTCTAAATATTCCGGGCATGTAATGACCAAAATACATGTACAAAGCAAAAAGTGCCCCAATAATCGCTAAAGGCAAACCCACCACCCGTCGCGTTCCTTCAAGCAAAAGAACAACGAGCAACGTCCCAATTACTATCTGAGTAACGGTTACAGGATCAACTTGGATCATTCTATAAATTATAGATTCGTAATTAAATATTACATATAAACCCGGCAGCGTGGCCAAAAAAGCCAGCAACCAATCAAACCAGGGAACTCTATCCTTTGGACTTTGCTTAGTTGGAGGAAATAACAAAAATGTCAAAGGCAATACCCATAGTAAATGCACATTTCGTTGTAAATAGGCTTCAAGAGATCCAAATACGGCTGTATAAAGATGGAACAAGCCCATGCACACTATATATACGTAAACAAAAGATCTCAAAGGACCAGTAAAACTCCTCAAACTTCATCACCCTTTATTCTTGCAAAAATTAATTGGGCGGACGATAGTAAAAGCTATCCGCCCAATATAAATTGCGATTAATATCTTTATTTAACTTCCGACCAAAATTTTATGCTTCCGGGATGAGCCGGCACTCCTTCGGTGATTGCTTCCTTGGGATTTAACTCCTTGATATCGGCAAAGGCTTCCGCCAGACTTTCCTTGTTTTCCCACAGTGCTTTCGCAAGTTCATATACCAGATCCTCGGGTAGGGTATCTCTTACAACAATACAGGTATAGTCGCCTACCGTGGGCACCGGCTCCTGTGCTCCTTTATATAATCCTGCTTCTATATTAAATGTTGTGGTGCCATATACTTCCGACATGGCACTGCGGGCTTCCTCGTCGACAGGAAGCAAAACTACGTCAACGCGACTTTCGATATCCATAATTACAGGAGAAATTCTTCCTACCTGAAAGGCAAAGCAGTCCAGATGGTTGTCTGCCAACAGATCAGCGCCATCCGAATAGGATGCAAACTGTATCGATGCTCCCCATTTTTTCATATCATCCCAGGTTACACCATAACCCCTTTCGAAAATACCGCGGATTGCCATTTCGGAGGAAGTTCCGGGCTTCAACGTGGCAAAACGAATGGGCAGCTTCTTCTCGACTATATCCTTGACGGACTTGACGCCCTGGGCTTCGGCATAATCTTTACGCATAATAAAATAGGTATACTGCCTGTAAAGGTTTGCGAAAAGACTTACCCCCTTAACGGGCTCCTTAAAAGGGTCTATACCTTTGACTGCTGCACCCAAAGCCGATGTCACAGAAAGACCAAGATCCGCTTGGCCTCTCGCAACACTAACGATATTGCTCGTTCCCCCACCGCTGCCGCTGCCGACATGAATCACGTTTTTGGTCCACATATCCGAAATGGCGCCTCCTAAAGCGAACCATGTACCTCCTGGAGGACCAGAGGGGAACCTCAACTGCTGAGGCCAATCGCTTTTCGCCGCAAAAGCAAAAGATCCAACGCTACTTAAGAACAACAGGGTAATCAAGAATACTATAATCTTTCTGACCTTCATCGTTCAACACCTCCAAAGTGTTATTATAAAAAGAAACAAACCGGCAATGCAATATATACCCCAGGCGGTTCAATGGGGCAAATTAGCTACAAATATACCACAAAGAAAAAAATTGGTGTACATTTTTTATGACCGATCGAGGATAATATTACTTACAATGTACAAAGTACAAAAAATTTCCAGGGAGGCTTTTAGATGGGTAAAACGTTAAGGATAATCGGGATAGTAGGAATAATCTTAGGAATTCTGATCATGATACCGATAGTGACGATCCCATCCGGGATAGCCATATGCATTAACGGGATAGTTCTTTACGCAATTGGAAGAATATACGACGACGTAAGGGCAATCAAAGACAAGTTAAACCTCCCTTGATTTTTAGCCCATCAATACAGACCACGCATGCGCATAGACAGGCTATGAGCAGCCAAACCCTCAGCATCGGCAATTCTTGCTCCATGCCGTGCTAGGTTGAGGGCTGCTTTTTTGGAGGCACATAAATGCTGCAGAGGGCGAAGAAAGGTGCCAACCCATAAACCGCCTTGGAATTTCGCCGACCTTCCTGTTGGCAAAATATGGTTTGTGCCCGCTATATAATCACCAAAGGGTACGGGAGAATAATTTCCAAGGAAGGCAGCGCCGTAACAAGTAAAAAGCTCAAGCACGGATTCAGGCTTTTCAACGGCCAGTTCCAGATGTTCCGGAGCAACCTCATTGGCCATCCGTGAAATTTCCTCCAATGTACCTACAGCGACAGCCCCGCCATTTTCCCACGCTACAGAAGCCACGGATGAAGTCCTTATATTATCAAGCAGTTTATAAACTTCTCCTATCGCCCTTTTGGCAATGGATTCATCTGTGGTCAATAGCATAGCCCTTGCGCTGGGGTCGTGTTCGAGTTGGGCTACCATGTCGGCGGCTAGGAACTTCGGATCTGCATTGCTGTCGGCAACTATCATCACTTCGCTCGGACCGGCCAGCCCATCTATGCCAACGATGCCGAAAACTTGCCTTTTAGCTTCCGTGACATAGGCGTTGCCTGGCCCGACGACGATATCCGCCTGTTTTATATCACCAGCCCCAAAGGCAACGGCCGCTATTGCCTGTGCACCTCCAATGGCCCAAGCTTCCCTTATGCCAAGCATTCCCATAGCGGCAAGCGTAACCGAATTAGGCCTGCCTTCCCTGCCGGGAGGAGTTAAAACCGCAATCCTTTCTACTCCGGCTTCTTGTGCAGGTATTACTCCCATCAAAACCGTGCTGGGCAAGGGGTATCTGCCTCCGGGGACATAAACGGCAGCGCTTTTTACGGGAATAAATCTCATTCCCGCCTTTATCTCTTCGTCTATATCGCATGTAAAGTCTTTTAATATTTCTCTTTGAGCCCTATGAAAGGACCTAATGTTTTTCTCTGCAACTTTTAAGGCTTCTTTCATCTCAGTGGACAATTTTTGCCAAGCTTCTTGGATTTCATCTGGTTTTATCTTTGAAGGTGCAAGTCCATCTAAGGACTCGCATATCCTGGTCAGGGCATCCCAACCTTCCAGCCTAATCTGATTTAATATATCCTCTACTCTTTCGCGAACCTCATCCATTAATTCCTTTGCTTTAGATTCGTCAAAACGTTTTAGAAATTGCACACCTACCACTCCTTAAAGGTTTCTCCACGCACAGCTTTTTGCACGAGAACAACCCGGACATTTGGGGTATAAATCGTGATTATTATATGCTGTTCCAATGCCAACTAAGAAAGTAACCGAATAAAATGGCTCAATCATCATATGTTGATTTACCGTAATACCTTTATTTTCGCCTTTCAAGACATTTAATATGAAAGGTTGTATCGATAGAGACAACCCGGGAGTGGAACCGGGAATATGAACTAAGCTCACACAAAAATCCTTGGTGCGGGCCAAATCCATAATCATCTTTTTCGTTTTTGCAATAAGTTGCCCCATCATTGATATGCTAATCTCACTTAAAAGATACGAGGCCAGCAGTTGGTTTTCGGAATTATATTTTCGTATTTCCCATTCAATGGCCGAACCTAGGGTAATTAAACCTATGACAACTTCCCTGGCAGGGGTTAATTCGGATAAACCGTCATTGATGTCTAAGGAGTATATTTCATCTCCCGCATAAAAAAGAAGCCTGCCATCCTTCACGCTGACGGGGCAAATTTCGTAGAGCAATGCGGGATCTACCAATTTACCGGCAACTGAAGTCAATTCGTCCAGCTGTTGGTTAACCACCTCTGAATTTAATTTAGATTTATCACCATCTTTAGCTAGAGTATCGAAATTCAACTCTGACAAAGAAATTTCCAAATTTTCGACTGCCATCTGCTCCTCCCTCCGCAAAAACTCGCATGCTGTATAAACTTTCCAGATACAAAAAAACAATGATAGTCATCATTGACGTTTAATCAAAAGGTTCATTATATTCTATCTGAACGACCATAAAGTTCAACAAAAAAGGAGCGTTTAAATCATGTTCACTCTAACCTTGATGAATAGGGCAGCAGAAATTAGGGATTGGATGAAAGAAGTCAGAAGAGATTTTCATAAACACCCTGAACTTTCGACAGAGGAGAGGCGAACAAGGGAAAAGATAAAGGACTACCTAAAGGATTTAGAAATTCCCTTCAAGACATTTGAACATCATTACGGAATAGTAGGGTTTATAAAAGGAAACGGAGACAATACAATTGCCCTCCGCGCTGATATGGATGCTTTGCCAATCCAGGACAAAAAAGAAGTGGAATATGCCTCACAAAATACGGGCGTTATGCATGCCTGCGGTCATGATGCTCATATGTCGATATTGCTCGGAGCAGCAAAATTGTTAAAAGAAGTTAAGGACCACCTGCAGGGCAACGTCCTTTTGGTCTTTCAGCCGGCCGAAGAGACGGTAGGCGGGGCCAAGCAGATGATAGAAGATGGTGTGCTGGATAAAAACGTCAAGGCTATCTTCGGACTCCACGTTTCTACGGAAATACCGACGGGAAAGATCGGTATAAGATTTCATCAAATGAACGCCGCTTCAGACGTCCTGACCCTTAGGGTATTGGGTAAAAGCACTCATGGCGCCTATCCGCACGAAGGCATTGATGCCATAGTAATAGCAGGGCAACTAATCTGTGCTTTGCAAACAATCGTTAGCAGGGCGACGGATCCCAGAGATTCTGCCGTATTGACCTTCGGAACAATAAACGGTGGCAGTCAAAATAACATCGTAGCGGATGAGGTAACGCTGACCGGCACCTTGAGAACTCTATCGCCAAAAACTCGCGAGATGCTAAACGATAAAATAGCGCAATATGTGGAACTGATTCCAAAAGCCATGGGAGGACAGGGGGTTTTGGAAAGGATCAAAGGATACCCGGCCTTAATAAATCATCCCGCATGGGCCCAATTGGTAGTTGATACCTCCATCTCTCTTCTCGGCGAAAACTCGGTGCTGGAACTTGAAAAACCGAGCATGGGAGTCGAAGATTTCGCATATTTTCTCGAAAGGGTGCCAGGCGCATTCTATCAACTGGGGTGCAGGAACGAAGAAAGAGGAATAACCCATCCCGGTCATAACGATCTATTTGACATTGACGAGGAATGCCTTCCCATTGGAGCGGCACTGCAGGCGGGCTGTGTTTTAAATTCACTCTCGCGGTTAAGCTAAAAACTTATTGGAGGTATGGGGAATCCATACCTCCAATTATCAAGATCTTCAAGTTTGCGTTATTTTACTTTGGCTCTCCCGTCTCTATCGGCAACTCTACGTAGTAACTCCACTCGATCCAAGAGCCATCATAGTTCCTCACGTTTTCGTAACCAAGCAATTGAGTCAGAACGAAAGTAGTGTGCGCAGAACGTACTCCCGATTGACAATAAACTATTATATTTTTATCGGGAGTTACACCCCTAGATTCGTATATTTCTCTCAGCTCATCCGCTGTTTTGAAGGTATTGTCTTCATTAAGCGCTTCCTTGTACTCTATCCAGATGCTACCGGGAATTCTGCCTTTTCTGTATGCACCACTTTTCAATGTTTCTCCCGTGAATTCATTAAAGGCTCTCACGTCAAGTATTATGGAATCCGGGTCGGACATTGCTTCTTTGACATCTTCTAATGTTGCTAATTTTTGTAAATCCATTTCTCCTTTAAACCTGAACTCTTTCGGAATGATTTCCGGCTTGCTCGTCGTCACTTCGAAACCGGCAGCTTTCCAGCCATCTAATCCTCCATCTATCAAAGCAACCTTATTGTGCCCATACATATCTAACTGCCACCAAAATCTTGCGGCGTCATAATCTCCCCTGTCATCGTACAAAAGTATGAAGGTATTTTCGTCAGCACCCAAACTTCCCAATAATATCTCCATCTTTTCTTTGCTGCATCTCATGCCTTCAAAGGGGTATTCGTCATCATCCGCGCTGTAATCAGGTCTCCACACATTGACGGCTCCTGGAATATGACCTAAGGAGTAGGCAATGGATCTTCTAATATCTATTATCAACACATCTTCTTCTTTTTCCATTATCTCCTTTGCCCTTACCGCAGACACGACAATATCAGAGTTAGCGTAATCGGCATATTTTCCCTCTTGCTCTCTTAACTCTATTTCCGACTTTACCTCCACGCCACGGCCACGATACCATAGCATTCCGCCAACCAAAGCAATAACAAAGATTAATATAGCAATCCCGAACTTCTTCATAACCAATCCTCCTAGCCGGTTTTGCGATAAGTGATAAATCTCAATAAAATACGTGTATAAAATAAAAAAATGATTCTATGTTGTCAACTCTTTCAGGATGAGTTGGACAAAAAGTATAAAAAAATATAACAAGGAGGCAAAGATGGCACGCATAGCGGTTTTCACGAAGTACCCCGAAAGCGGCAAGGTAAAAACACGCCTTGCAAAAGATATCGGAGAGGACAAGGCAGCACGGCTGCAAAAAGAAATGACAGAATTCGCCCTTTCCAATTTATGGCCTTTAATTTCTCGGGGCCATAAATTGGAGGTCAGATTTGACGGAGCTACTTTAGACCAGATGATCTCTTGGCTTGGCGACGGGCTTGAATACGTACAACAAGGTGACGGAGAACTTGGTGTCCGCATGGCACGGGCTATAGCAGATGGCTTAAAAAAAGACAAAGAACCTGTTATCGTCGTAGGAAGCGATTGTCCTGAGATCAACGCTGAGCTAGTTTTGGAAGCAATCGAAGCTTGCAAACACAGCGATATCGTTATCGGCCCTGCCTTCGACGGTGGATACTATTTGATCGGTATGAAAAACTTTGAGCCCGATTTATTTGAACATATTACCTGGGGCAGCAGTACTGTGTTCGAAGAAACCATAAGAAAAGCAAAAAAGCTTGGCCTTTCTGTCTGTAGTCTTACATTGTTAAAAGATGTAGACAGATTTGGTGATATAGAAATATTTGATAAAGCAAAAAGAAAAATAGGTTGGCAGGGGTTGCCCTTTATCAGTGTTATTATCCCAACGTTGAACGAAGAGAGAAATATAGCTAAAACCTTAGAAAACGCCCGAGGAGTAAAGGTCGAAAGAATCGTCGCGGACGGAGGCAGCACTGATAGAACTAGGGATGTCGTTAAGAAATGTAATGTTAAGTTAATATATTCAAAAAAAGGAAGGGCCGTCCAACAAAATGCCGGTGCCCAATATGCTAAAGGCAAAATACTTTTGTTTTTGCATGCTGATTCATCTCTTCCCGGCGGATTTGACAGCGCCATAAGACAAGCCTATGTCAATAACTTTTCCTTTGGAACCTTTAGCCTAGGTATAGATGCCAGTGGCCTTGGTTTTCGTGCTACAGAAATGATCGCTAATGCAAGAAGTAAATATTTAGGCTTGCCCTATGGTGATCAAGCTATTTTCGTTGACAAAAAACTTTTCGAAGATGTCGGCGGATTTCCAATAGTACCCATCATGGAGGATTTCCTGTTGATCAAAAATTTAACTAAGGAATCAGGGAACAAGCCCACGATCCTCCCTCAAAAGGTTATGACCTCTCCAAGAAGATGGCAACAATACGGTCTTTGCAAAGTTTTCTTCGTCAACCAGCTCATCATTTTAGGATATTATGCAGGTGTTTCTCTTGAGGTACTTGCTGAATTTTATAAAAAACCATCGATGCAAATGGGAAAAGCAATAGTATACGAGCTACTTAAAAAATTTTTACACATCAAAAACAATGCCTGACTATATAGAGTAAGATTCCACTATTCATAATAAAAAAAGTTATAAAAGTGCACAATTTAGTCCAATGACCAATAACACAAATTTTTTAAATGACTTCAAATCCCCTTGACACCTATATAGGTAAATGTAAAAAATTATTATGAATGTTAAACGTGTGCATATTAGTACAGGTGATAGTGATAACTAATGCAATATATGGAGGTGTTAGATGGCAATGTGGTTGAAAAAGGTCAAATTGTTTGCTCTGTTATGTTTGTTTATTTTGATTAGGATTGGAGGAACCGCCTTCGCGTCAGATTATGCTAATCCCGACGCAATAGTTAGTGTCGATGAATTGCATTCGCATATCGAAAAAGGAGAGGTCAAGATTATCGACGTAAGGGGGGGAATGAAATATAAGTTGGGTCATATACCTGGAGCCGTCAACCTAGATTTCGGCAATTTCATCGACAAAAGTTCTCCCTATCCTTACATGTGTCCATCAAAAGAACAAGTTGAAGAAACTTTGAGAGCATTAGGGTTAAAAAATAATGATACGTTGGTAATATACGGAGACACTCCAAACAATGCAGCTGCCCGGGTATGGTGGATATTGGATCGCTATGGGCACAAAAACATTAAACTTTTAAACGGTGATATTGCCGCTTGGGAATCCGCCAACTTTAACAAGGAAATGCTATCCCCCAAGATTGAAGCCACGACTTACATTATAAATGGCGTGGATAATTCAAAGTATGCATCAGCTGAAGATGTAAAAGCTTCCTTAGATGACCCTAACGTCGTAATTTTGGACGTGAGATCATATGAAGAATACACTGGAGAAAAACTTCTCAAGGGTGCCAAAAAAGCGGGACGTATTCCCGGAGCCGTTTGGGTTGAATGGACTCAGGCTCTGGATGAAAAGGGGCACTTTAAATCATTTAACGCACTTAAGGAACTTTATGAATCTAAGGGTGTTACTCCCGATAAAACAATTATCGTATATTGCCAGGGAGGCTATCGTGCGGCACATACAACATTTGTGCTACATCGCCTCTTAGGATACCCCAACGTCAAGAATTACGATGGATCATGGGTAGAGTGGACAGCTTTGGACTTACCTGTGGAAACGGGAAAGTAATTCTCGATTTGAAAATAATCGAAAGACTTATCTTTTGCTCATACAACTTTAACGTTAAAGTTGTATGAGCAAAAGATAAGTGAAGGGAGTGTTCAATATGACTGTAAATAACCTAAAAAATCAAAAAACGAAAAATTCCTCCGGCAACATTAAAAGAGTCTTGACTGCAGTAGTCATTATTGGGGCTATCATATTGATACTGCATAGACTAGGCGTTTTTTCCTACTTGACTCTTGAAAATATTTCAAGGATAAGAGAATGGATTTTAAGTTTTGGAATTTGGGGACCCGTTATTTATATAATCCTATGGATAGCGGCCTGTGTCTTCTTTTTGCCGGGATTGCCTGTTGCATTAGTGGGAGGGATTGCCTTCGGCCCCCTTTGGGCAACTGTTTATTCCTCTATCGGTTCTACGTTGGGAGCAACTGCAGCTTTCCTTATAGCCCGATATGTGGCGAGAAACATGGTGGAAGAATGGGTAAACAAATCTCCACAGCTCAAGAAAATCGACGAAGGCGTAAAAAAACACGGATGGCGTATGCTTATGATCACGAGATTGGTTCCTATTTTTCCTTTTAACGTACAAAATTACGTATATGGATTGACAAAAATATCGCTGACAACTTACATGTTGGTATCATGGATTTGCATGTTGCCCGGCACCATAGCCTATAGCTTTGCTGGAGGGTCTCTGTCTCAGGGAGGAGATATGAAGCAGACATTTATTTATTTGAGCATAGCCGCAGTCTTCTTCGTAATTATATCTTTAATTCCCGGCTGGATTCGAAAGAAAAAAGGTGACGTTATAGATAACGTCTAAACCATTCAAATTTTGTTCATGGAGGTGTGTTTGCTAAATGACTGAAAAGATAAAAGTAAAACAATATCCGCCTGATGTTATAGAGAAAATGAAAGAGATAGTAGAAGAATGTATGGGAGACGCACCCCCTTTTTGTCAAGCGGCATGTCCTATGCATACGGATGCAAAGGGTTATATACAAATGATTTCGGAAGGAAAATATAAGGATGCGATCAAGTTAATCCGAGAAAAACTCTTCTTGCCGGGAACGCTGGGTCGCATCTGCGCTCACCCCTGTGAGGAAAGATGTAAACGAGGGGACTTGAAATACCCTATGTCTATAGCCGAGCTGAAAAGGTTCGCATCTCAATTTGATAACCCGAGCGATTGGGACCTGCACTGTGAACAAGATAAAGGCAAATCTGTAGCTATTATAGGAGGAGGACCAGCAGGGGCTCAGGCGGCCATAGATTTGAAAAAAAAGGGTTATTCCGTAACTATATTTGAAAAGCTACCTAAAGCGGGAGGGATGCTGCAGGTAGGTATACCTGAGTATAGATTGCCAAGGGAAATTGTCGACTTTGAATACAGCTATCTTTATAAACTGGGTATAGAGATTCGAACGGGAACTGAAGTAGGTAAGGATATATCTTTTAACGATATAAAGGACAATTATGATGCCATATTGATAGCTACTGGCGCTACAAAAAGCCTAATCCTTCCCATTCCTGGTAATGATTTGAATGGAGTATTGGGCGCACTAGAACTGCTAAAGGACGTTAGTGAGAAAAAACCTGTCGAAGTAGGCAATAAAGCAGTGGTAATTGGCGGAGGAAATGTCGCCATGGACGCTGCTAGAACGCTTCTACGAGTAGGAGCCAAAGAAGTACAACTCTTTTGCCTTGAACAAAGGCATGAGATGCCGGCCCATACTTGGGAAGTGGAAGAAGCGGAAGATGAAGGTGTTATAGTCAACAACGGTTACGGACCCAAGGAGATACTGGGGAAAAATGGAAAAGTTAAGGCCATCAGATTTAAAAAGTGCCTTTCCGTCTTTGATGCAGAAGGTAAATTCAATCCCAGTTACGACGAAAATGACATAATTGAAATAGACGCAGATAGTATTATATTCGCAGTGGGTCAACGACCTGACACATCTTTTATCCCAACAGAGATTGGACTGGAGCTTGAAAAAAACGGAAGGATAAAAGTCCTTCCGGAAACATTAGAGACCAACATCCCGGGAATTTTCGCAGCCGGTGATGTTGTTATAAAGCCATGGTTTGTCATCGAAGCTTTAGCCCTCGGGCGAAAGGCAGCAATATCAATAGACAGATACCTGGAAGGAAAAGATTTGTTTGCAGACAGAGACCTCACCTGGGAAGGTCCTTTTGATACATGGTTGGAAAAGGATATTGAAGGGGAGGAAATCTTGCCGAGAGTGCAAACACGCATGAGGCCTTCACAGGAGCGAATCAATGATTTTAAAGAAGTAAATCTAGGCTTTACCGAAGAAATGGCTCGCAGAGAGGCAGAGCGCTGTTTGCAATGCGAATGCAGGCTATGCATGCAAGAATGCTTAATGCTTAATGATTTCGCTCACTGTCCAAGGGAGCTTTTCGAAGAAATCCTTAAAAGCAATGAGGTTAATCCCCTAGTTCCCTACTCTTGCAACATGTGCGACCAATGTACGCTTCAATGTCCAAAGGAGTTTAAGCTGGGAGACAGATTTAGCGACATAAGAAAGGAATTAGTTCAAGAAGGGTTAGCTCCATTGAAGGAACATAAGCCCATATTGGCACATCAACGACTTGGCTTTTCTAAACTTTTTAACGTTACCGTTCCCGACACAAATACAGGTAAGACTGTCAGGGTCTTTTTTCCGGGATGTAGCTTGCCTTCATATAACCCCGAGGCCGTAGGTGCTATTTATGCATATTTAAAAGAGAAGTTGCCCGGAACCGGAGCTATACTGAAATGCTGCGGAAAACCTACAAAGGCATTGGGAATGATGGAAGATTTCCATCATAAATTTGACAGCGTCATAGAGGAAATAGAAAAACTGGGCGCTACAGAAGTTATAGTGGCCTGCCAGTCCTGCTATAATACCTTCAGGCAGTACTTGCCTGAGCATATAAGTGTCAAATCTTTATGGCAACTGCTACCGGAAATTGGTCTTCCCGATGATGCCGTAGGTATTGGCAAAGATACGGGTATAACAGTTGCTATTCACGATTCCTGTGTTACCAGAGATGTTCCATCTATACATGATGGCATCAGGTGGATAGTAAAGCAGCTGGGCTATGAAATCGAAGAACTGCCACACAGTAGAGAAAACACGCGTTGTTGCGGATATGGAGGTATGATAGTTCCTGTTAACCCCGATCTAGCGAAACGTGTGATGTCGAGACGTGCACAGGAAGCAAATTCCGATTGCATAGTAACTTATTGTGCCGCTTGCAGGGCATCTATGATGGCTGGAGGAAAACAAGGTTTCCATATATTGGACTTAATTTTCGGCGGAAGCCTTGCCGGGCGGGAAGCTCCAGCCCCTGATGGTTCACTAGCCAGCTGGTACAAGCGCTGGAAGACGAAGCGATTACTGAAAAAAGTAGCCGAAACCCAGTCCAGAAAATCATCGTTAAGCAGCAACAACGCGCGGGCGGCATAAGTTTAAACAAGGCAATTTGCCGTGAAAATAAAACTGGGAGGGATCAATCCTCCCAGTTTTATTTTTCGTTGTAAACTTTACTATTTAACTGTTTCGCCTTGACAGGAGGAGCCGGCTCCTGCCGTACAACCGAAACAATGTTCGCCCACAACTATCTTTCTATTGGAAAGTTTGTCATAATCAAAATCGAATATATGGGAAGGGCCATCCTTAATCTTTAAACCCAACATTTGGTTAAAATCACAATCATAAAGATATCCCTCCCAATCAACAGAGATGGTCGTTCTGCACATTACATTTTCTACAGCAACGGGATTAAAGGCGGAGATCAATTCCTCCATATAGCCACCATAATTTTCGCTTCTTTGTAGAAATTCCATGAATCTTCCAATAGGCATGTTTACAATCACAAAAAGGTTATTGAAGTGTACACCGTATTTCTGCAGCAAATGTTTTTTGTACTCTGTTTCCAGCGCTTTTTGGCTTGCGGGCAAGTAGGCCCCTGCAGGATTGTGAACCAAATGAACTTGCAAATTTGACCCAGACATTCCGTAACCAAGCTTGTTGAGTTCCTTCAATGCTTCTATAGACCGAATGAACGTATTTTCGCCACGTTGTCTATCCGTTCTCGAGGGATTATAATCGGGAAGCGAACCCACTAGTTCGATGCCCAATTTACTGTAAATTTCTAAATATCGACGCCATGGTTCATTGAGTAATATCACCAGATTTGTTCGCACGATAATCCGTCTAGAGGGCCTTGCGAGCATTTTCAAAAACCAAGCAAGATCGGGATGCATCTCAGGAGATCCTCCTGTTATGTCAACTACAGAAATATTATTGGCATCAATAACATTGAGGCAGGCTTCCAGAATCTCTCTAGACATTATCTCCTCTCTTTTGGGCGAGGCATTGACATGGCAATGCTTGCAACATAAATTGCATCGTCTAGTGATATTAAGCTGTAATATTTGCACTCCTGTAGCTCGCAAGGGCATCATATTCAAGCTGCAAAGCTTATTTTCAAAACTTTCCGCAACTTTTGTCTCCATGACCTGGCTATCTCCCCTTTTTTACATTTCTTTCTGCTTTATAATCTTACGCATCTGCGTTGCATGGGCTAAAGTATCTCCAGCAACCATCGAGGCTGCTACATGCACAGCCTCCATCATCTCATCATTGCTTACACCCAAAGACAGACACTTATTAGTATAAGCATCTATGCAATATGGACAGTGACGAACTGTTGCAACTGCTAGGGCTATCAAGGCTTTTTCGCGTTCTGTCAAAGTTCCTGCGCTTGTGGCAGCACCGTAATAATCGAAAAATTTCTTACCTAACTCAGATGCATATTCCACTATATTAGGAAAATCCTTAAGATCTTTTTGTTCATAATATGATTGAGACATATAAATTACACCTCCTATGAAATTCAATTTATACCTATCAGGGTTTATTATACATAAAAATAATGTATTTAGAAGACCTATATACGGAAGTCATTCTTATATTTCATTCCACATCTAAATATTGGTAAAAGTTTTTAAAAACCTTAGCCTCTCCGGAATGGGCGGATGTGTGCAGTACCACGCTTTATATAAAAAATGCCGAGGCAACCAGGCCATGTTATCGGTCGATATTTTTGAAAGTGCGTTTATCATTAGACTACTGCCTGCATGTCGGGCAGCAAATAAGTCGGCTTTTATTTCTTGTCGCCTTATAAAGCTCAGCAGGCAGGGTTGAAAAAAGAGAGTAACTGCCATATTTAACAGAAGAAAGGCATAAATGGCGAACTGTTGAGGATTTTGAATTTGAAAATCATACATGAAGCCGACATTGGACATGACAAAGGCGAAGTATACTAAGACCGCTTGAATCGCTAAAACCAAGCCTATGCGCTTCAGGGCGTGTGAAAGTTTCCAATGCCCCAGTTCATGTAACAAAACGGCAATAACTTCATCCGCAGCGAGGCTCGAAACAAGGGTATCGAAGAGCACTATCTTTTTATTGCTTCCAAGACCTGTTACGAAGGCATTGCTATGCAACGTCCTCTTGGATGCATTGGCGACAAAAACTTTTATTTTATTGATGCCCAATTTACGCAACAACTCATTGATTTTAAATATGAGCTCCTCATCGGCAAGAGGGTTAAGTTTAAAGAAAAGCGGGATGACCACCGAGGGGACAAGTATCATGGCAACAATTTCAAACAAAGCGAAGACAAATATCAGATAAAGTGGCCATATCCGACTTTCAAATATAACGGCAAAACAGGCAAATCCCAAAAAAGACAACAAAACAATAAAACCTAATACTATGGCTTGGTCTTTGATGAATATGCTTTTGGTAGTTTTATTAAATTTATACTTACTTTCGACATAGAATACTTTAGCCCACGCCCATGGGAAAGAAGATACCCAAAAAAGAAGCCCAAAAGCAATGCCGAATGCTCCGGCCCTGAAAATGGGCAAACTAATTTGAGCGGTTAAACCCTCGACAAGCTTTGGAAGGTCATAGGCGACGATAATAGCGCTTATTAAGTAATTGGTGAGCGTTTCTCCCAAAGAGATTCTCAAGTGTTCAATGGCGTAGTCAACGTTTTTGTCGTTAACTGTGGACTTTTGGACGTAGCCATCAAAAACTGTATTGGGATTTAACTTCATTTTAATCAGATGTCGCCACTCCAGTGAATGAAGAAAAACCTCCCACGTTACGGCTCCGATCCACAAAATCCAAAAAATTTGTTTCCACATACGAGGTATACCGCTAAATTAAGAAACTAAAGACCTCAAAGTCCTTGCAGCACCAGCTATGTCCTTTTGCGATATTACAGCAGATATTACAGCAACGCCCACTGCTCCAGCTTGCAAAGCCTGCTTTACGTTATGTACCCCTATCCCCCCAATTGCCACGCAGGGCAATTTTGTGTTAACGCAAACCTCTTTCAGCCCTTCGATGCCTATCGTCTTCGCATCAGGCTTGCTGGACGTTCCGAAGACATCTCCTACTCCGAGATAATCAGCGCCTTTCCTTTCTGCTTCGATTGCCTGATCTGGAGTTCTAACGGATATGCCTATAATAAAACCTTCGGGAGCTATTTTTTCCGCCGCCTCTAGAGGCAAATCTTCCTGTCCAAGATGGACGCCATCGGCACCGGCGGTCAAAGCTACATCTAACCTATCGTTTACTATGAAAAGAACGCCCTTTTCTTTGCATATTTCTTTTATCGCTAAAGAAGCCCGATAACAGTCTCGCCCCTGCATCCTTTTATCGCGAAGCTGAATGGCTGTAGCGCCCCCTTGTATAGCCAATCTTGCCTGGTCGCACAAAGGCACCCCCCTTCCCAATCTCCTGTCCAATATAACGTAAAGCTTTAATCTATCCTTCAAATCCAATAACTTCACCTTCTTGCAGTACTATAAATCTAATTTTTGCCACTTTGGAAACACGATGGACGAGGGGTTTCTTACGCAAGCAAAAAGGGCATCAAATAGGTTGCAATGAAAACTCCCGGGACCGTAGGATTTTTTAACCGCCACTTCTGCAACAAAACCCATCAATGCCAGAGACGCCAAAGCTGCAACCAAAGGTTCAGTTACAGCCATGCAAGCTGCTATGATAGTGCCCACATAACATCCTGATCCGGAAATGAGGGAAAGCCATTCGTGACCGCTCTCTAAGGCAAAGACGTCTCTTCCGTCAGAAACATAATCTATCGGGCCTGTGGCAACGGCAATGCAGTTATATTTGCGTGAGACTGTTTTGACAGCCAGTGCAGCTCGGGGAGAATCTGCTGAATCAACTCCTCGCACTTGAGCGCCCTCACCGCCAAGCAATGAGATCTCAGCACCGTTGCCCTTTATTAAGCCAAAAGCCTTAGTATCGAGTAACCTTTCTACAAGATCCGTTCTCATATTAGTTGCTCCATAGCCAACCGGATCAATGAGGGCAGGTCTTCCCAATTCTCTAGCCTCTCTTGCCGCAACGAACATGGCTTCGATTCCCTCTCTCGTAGGGGTACCTATGTTAACCAACAATGAATCAGATACGGCGACCAATTCAGCAGCTTCTCCGGGATAAAGCGACATGACGGGAGAGGCACCAATAGCCAAAGCCAAATGAGCCTGCCCGCTAATAGCTACCATGTTGGTCATGTGATATATTAATGGTTTATGCAGCATCAAATTGTTAAATACATCGGCAAAGCGAGTTTCCAATTCCGGATTGTCCATCTTCACACCCCCATCTAGCGAAAAGAAAGCTGTTTAATCGGAATTTTCAAGCCAGTCTACCTTGAAAATATGCCCCACACAGCCATACCCCTTTCCACCTTTGAACCTATGTTGAATAGCCAACCTGGTATAATCTTTGGCCCTTTTCACCGCTTCTAAAGTATCGGTACCTGCAGCCAATTCCGCCGCAATCGCTGCCGACAATGTACAACCTGTTCCATGATGATCGTTCGTATGTATCCTTTCATGCTCGAAGACATGAAACTTTCCCTCATAGTAAAAAAGGTCGGTAACCCTTTCACCCTCCAGATGTCCTCCCTTTACAAACACACCTTTAGGGCCTAATTCGGCAATGACTTTAGCTGCCTCCTTCATTTCGTCAAGAGAGGTAATTTTCATCCCTGTCAGTTTTTCCGCTTCAGGAATGTTTGGGGTTACTATAAAGGCAAGGGGAAGAAGTTCACCGATCATGGCGTTAACGGCCCCTCCAAACATTAAAGGATCTCCGCTTTGAGCAACCATGACAGGATCCACCACCAATTTGGTCACTCTATGAGTTTTTATGCCCTCAGCTACCTCTGAAATGGTTTCCTCGCGCGAAAGCATGCCTGTTTTTACGGCACCTACAGAAAAATCAGTCAATATTGCCTTTATTTGGGCGCCAACCATCTCGCAAGGTATATCGAAGACCTTGTGCACTCCCAAACTGTTTTGAGCTGTTACTGCCGCCAAAGCAGCAGTACCAAAAACCTTCAAATGCAAAAAAGTTGCAAGATCAGCTTCTATACCGGCTCCTCCACCGGAATCGCTGCCGGCTATCGTCATCGCAATACCCCTATATGTCATTTTTATCACCTTGCTTTATATATTGAATCGTATTTCTATAATATCTCCGTCTTTTACTATGTAATCCTTGCCCTCCAGGCGAAGCAGGCCCTTCTCTCTGGCCACTGCCATGGAAAATCCCAATTGCTTGAAATCATCGAAGTGTATTACCTGAGCCCTTATAAACCCCCTGGCTAAATCAGAATGGATAGCTCCTGCTGCATCCAAAGCGGTAGAACCTTGGGGTATAGTCCAAGCTCTAACTTCGTCATGGCCCACTGTAAAAAAGGAAATCAACCCAAGCATTTTGTAGGCCTCTCTTATTAGCCTCTCCCTTCCGGGATTCGTTATGCCAAGCTCTTTCATGAATTCTTTTTGGTCCTCCGAGGAAAGATCGGCCATCTCCATTTCCATCCTGCCGTAAATCTTTATCAAGGAAAGTCCCCTCTCCGCTGCCAACCGGACTATTTTATCGTAATCGGGAATTTTATCGTCAGACGTCTGCGTTTCATCCAAGTTTAAAACTATCAACTCCGGCTTTAGCGTCAAAAAGGAAAAACCTCTCGCTTTTTTATGCTCTGTATCGGAAAATACCAACTCCCTCAATGGCCTTTCAGACAGAAGATGGGAATGACACTTTTCCAGCAATTCCTTTTCCTGTTCTTCTTCCTTCTGCAGCACTTTCTTTTTTGCCAGCCTTTCCAGACGATTTTCTATAACGGACAGATCTCTAAATATTAATTCCATCTCAACTATTTCGAAATCCCTTAAGGGGTCTATATTTCCCTCGGGATGGGCAACTTCAGCATTATCGAAACATCTTATGATGTGAATCAATGCGTCAGAATCGGCAACGAAAGTCAAAAAGGCATTACCCAAACCGGCTCCTTTGCTTGCATCCTTAGAAAGGCCGGCCAAATCGACAAATTCGATTTGGGCAGGAACCGTCTTTTTCGGTTTATATACTGATGCAAGTTCCTGCAATCTCCCATCAGGGACATCCACAACAGCTCTATTTGGGTCCGTCTTCCCTCCGGCATAGGACTTGACTTCCGCTCGAGCGCTCGTTAAGACATTGAAAATCGTCGTCTTGCCCGACAGGGGAAGCCCGACAATACCACAATTCAACATGACCACCACTCCTTTTTCAAGAGGCCCTATACATTTTAACCCAGGGTTATATATTATGCTAATTTCTTGCGATCAATTTCTCTTCTGCCCGAAAATCGTGCGTCTGCCATGGAGGTTCCTGCAATTCTAATATCCTTGGTTTCAATTGACACATCTCGGGCTTTTAATTAAGATTATTGGAAAAATTTCAGGCAAGCCAATTCGATATTTTATCATAGCTTTTATGGAGGTGTTATTTAATTGAGCGTTCAATTATTTATATTAATTGGTTATATTGCGATGTTATATGTTATCTCGTGGTACGCGACACGCCTTGTCAATCGAGGCGGGGGAGGAGCTTTGAATTACCTGTTAGCAGGAAGGCACTTCCCGACCATCATTGTTGCGACGATGTTGACGGGGCTTGCAATAGGAGGGGCTTCTACTGTAGGGGTAGCCGAAGGAGCTTATACGCAGGGCATCTCGGCCGGTTGGTATAATGCAGCTTGGGGAGCAGGTGGCATCATAGTAGGTATACTGGTCGCCGATGCTTTTAGGCGCATGGAGGTTCGTACAATACCGGAAATGATGGAGCGCATGTATGGCCCCTCCAGCAGATTGATAAGCATAGTAGCTCAAATATTAATAATGATGGTCATCACTTCTCTTCAGTACGTTGCAGGAGGCGCAATTCTTACCGCTCTGCTGCCGTCTATTTTTACCTTCCAGCAAGGAGTTCTCTTGACGGCCCTGGTCTTTGTCGGCATTACGCTGATAGGCGGATATTGGGCAGCAGGACTCTCCAATCTGATAAACGTAATCATAATCTATCTCGGAGTAGTGGTAGCTATCTTTATCTCGGTCTCGAATTTTGGCGGTTTCGAAGCCATAACTTCCCGACTCCCGATAGAGGGACCATGGTTTCATCCTATTAGCGGTGTTGGGCTTTCTATTATAATGGCTTGGATGGTCGTCATGATCACTCAAACCTTCTCGATCCAGGCAATATCTCAAATTGCCTTTGCCGCCAGGAACGGCCGTACTGCACGCCGCGGTTTTATTATAGGAGGAATAATAACCATACCTGCTGGATTTTTGTGCGCGCTCTTTGGGATTATTGCCGCTGCCCAATTCCCTGGCCTGGAAAATGCCGCTATGGCACTGCCCATCCTGGTCACCCACATAACACCGGCAGTTGGAGGATTGTTGCTCGCATCCTTGTGGGCTGCGGATATATCGACAGCAGTGGGATTGCTTCTCGGGTGTTCAACCATGGTCACCGAAGATTTTCTAAAAAGGCTTATGCCTGAAAAAATAACGCCACGGGGAGAGTTGCTCATTTCACGGCTCGCCGTCTTGCTCGTCAGTGCAGCCACGTTATGGCTGGCCCTGACATCTGTCGGAATTTTAAAGACCATTACAACCGCTTTAGCCATGACATCCTCCTTTACCCTTTTAATATTAGCCAATATCTTCGCGCCGGCTCTGTGCAAAAAGAATTGTGGTTTTTGGACTATATTGGCATCGGTAGTGATTTGGGTAGCCTGGACTTTATTTCCTTCAACTCATATTGTTCCTCATGTAATATACTTAGAATGGCCAATTTGCCTCGTCGTGTTTTCGGCATGCGCTTTATTGAGCAAAGAGCCTGCCGAAAGGCTTTTGAAGGAAGTCCCTGAAACTGGAAACTGATCGGCCTGCAGGATCAGAAATATATGCTGCTGAAGCGACCTTAGAGGATGTTCAAGAATTGGGCATCCTCTTTTTTAAAATTTTTTGGTGAGCCCATTCAAGAATTGCTTTTAGCCTTTCGTTCAAAAGAGCTCTCGCATCATCATAGGGCAACCACTTCCACTCATGATGCTCGGGACGCCCCAGGTCTGGAGATATTGGAAGAAATACGTCCTTTGTTTTGGTTTCTGCAATATAAAACATGGCAACCTTTCCTTTGCCATAGGGAGGCGTTTCAATAACATCGTCATAAAATATCACATCGGTCAAACCTGTCTCCTCTGCAACCTCGCGCTTGGCGGTTTCCAAGGGATGTTCCTCCTGTTTTATCTCGCCCTTTGGAAAATCCCAATTTCTATAAGCCCTGAGAAGCAAATAAACAGGCCTGTCATTCTCCCAATAAAAGATCACAGCACCTGCACTGATGGTTTTGATTCTCATCTTTCAACGCCTCCTCAGATTCTAGAGCTATCTTATTTTTTCATTTTATTCTAATATAGTCCCGTAAGAACACGAAATTTTATGAAAAAGCAAGGGAGATGTAAAAATGAGGAAAATACGTCTGGGCCTATACTTATTTGCGGTGGTTTTAATGGCATTGATGGGCGCGCATTCGTCTTGGGCTGCAGAAGGCGATTTTAACATGCTATCACCATCTAAAGTAGAAATATTTCCCGAAGGAGCCCTCCTTTACTTTGAAATGCCTACAGGCGAAGCAACCGTTACACTCCCTCCAACAATAGACCCTAACAGCATATCGATATATTCGGATTCGGGCGTAAATATAACGAAACTGGAAATAGACAAAGAATATCTGGGAGACTGGGTCCCATCCGAACTTGAGGAGTTGAAAACACAAATTGACTCATTGCAATCGAAAGTGGCCGAAACGGCTTCCCAGTTAAATGCCCTCAAACAATCTGCCGGGATGTTTGAAAACATTCCACTTCCCTCCGATCCGCGTAAGGCTAAAGAGATAATCTCGGAATTGCAAAAAGAAAGGTTCGCAATTGAACAAAGCATATTCGATTTGGAGCTAAAACTGGAAGCCCAAAAAAGCAACTTGAAATATTTACAGGACCAATGGAATGCCCTTCGCCCTATCGATGATTTTGCAGCCAGGGTTGCGATTTCATCGACTGGAAAAGGCACAATCCTCCTTAAGGCCTTCAGTCACGAAGCGCGATGGCGCCCAGTTTACTATGCTAATTACGACACCAAAAGAGGAGAATTGACGCTGGATGTCAAAGCTGAAATATATCAAAAAACGGGAATTCCTTGGAATGGGAAAATATCACTTTACACCCATACTTCAAAGGATGAAGTCGGCATGCCCGAACTTCCGCCTTTGGTAGTGGAGTTCAGAGAACCGATTACCTTTAAGGCGCTTTCGCGAAATACCGCCAGTTTCGAACAAAAGACAGAAACAAGAGCCGAAGTTCTTCCGGGTATAGTTTATGCCGTGGATTCCACTATTGCCGGCACGGGAAAATTAGCATTACTCCCCCTCGAAAAGTACAGCGAAAAGACAGAAATAGAAATACGTTGCTTACCTCAAATAGATCCTGAAGCATGGATTATCGTAGAAACTAAACCAATTGAAAAATCTCTTGCCAAAGGAAAAGTCCATCTTTCTATCGACAATACCCCTACGGGAACAAGCTTAATAGACAATACAAGTGCGGGCGAAAATTTTAGGTTTTCCCTCGGTAAATCTCCATTGGTTAGAGCAACCAAGGTAGACCTGATACCAAAAACCGGTGAAAAATGGACAAAAGGCACCCTTTTGGATGGTTATGACATCACTGTAGTAAACGGACTTTCCCAAGAGAGTTATATCACAATCATAGATAGAATTCCCATTAGTTCCCATCAAGATATCAAAGTTTCAAATATAAGTATCGAACCGGAGCCAACGGAGACAACTGAAAAGGGTATTTACACCTGGAAATTGAGATTAAAACAGAAAGAGACGGGAACTATAAAAGTGAGATACGAGATAAAATTCCCTGAAGGTAAGGAGATTACAATAAGACCCATCTACTAAGACCTTTGATAAGCCTGTATCAATCAAGCTTGACATCTTTTGTTTTAGGATATAAATTTGGCTAGGCTAACTTTTTTCGAATGTTCTTTGATCCTTTATTGGTCAGCAGCGCGTGCAATATATTTGGAAAGGAAGTTATAATAATATGTTAGCGAGAAAATCTGATGATCAAGAAAGCATGTCTCTTATCCTATTGCCTAACGGTAAATATGCAGAGATAGCATCTTTGCCACCGGGCCAGTGTGGAAAAAGACTTGAGGCGCTGGGCCTTAGGGCTGGCAAAAAGATTAAAAAACTTCATGGAATGCCTTTTTGCGGACCGGTAACGATCGAAATCGATGGAAGACAGGCAGCGATAGGCTATATGGCAGCCTCACGAGTTATGGTAAAACTTGTGGAAAAGGGATCTCTAGAGGAGTGATGCTTATGTCCTGCCACGGACTTTTCGACATATTAAAAAAACGAAAAACCGATGATCGAAACAATGTCAACCTAGATGACTTCGAGAGCAATACAGGTTGCGGTATGGGGATACATTGCAGTGAGTGTCCCCTGTCTTTTCGTTGCAGCCATAATGGCAATAAAGACGTATCAAAAACGACGAATAGCGGCCAAAAAATTAAAAAAATCCTTCTAATGGGAAACCCAAACGTCGGCAAAAGCGCTATATTTTCCCGATTGACGGGATTACATGCTATTTCCTCCAATTACCCCGGGACTACCGTAGGTTTTCTTGAAGGATCCGTTTCAATCGACGGAGAAACATACAAGCTCATAGATGTGCCGGGCGCTTATACGTTGGATCCAACTAACGAAGCAGAAGAAGTTGCCCGTCGCACCTTAGACGAAGGTGGAGATATAGTTGTAATAGTCGCGGATGCAACTGCTCTGGAGAGAAATCTCTATTTGGCACTTCAGGTGCTTGAAAAAGGTTACCCTTCGGTATTGGTCTTAAATATGGTTGATGAAGCCAGACACAAGGGCATACACATAGATTTGCAAACGCTGGAAATAGAGCTGGGCATCCCCGTTGTGTCGACTGTTGCCGTTACCGGAGAAGGTATATCTGCACTCAAAGCCGCTCTCGCAAAGGCGCGCCCCTCCTTCATACTTCCCATGGGCAAAGACGAGCGATGGCGATTGATAGGCGATATAGTTATGCGATCCCAGCAGGTAACACACAGACACCACACTTTTCGCGATCGCCTTGAGGATATAAGCGTTCATCCCGTATCAGGTCTGATATTGAGCCTATTGGTCATAGGATTGAGCTTTTACACAATAAGAACTATTGGCGAGGGGTTGATTGATTACGTCTTTGACCCTCTATTCGACAGATTTTGGGGTCCACTCCTTGCTTCTTTGTCTAATCTGCTGGGTGGCTCGGGATTCCTCCATGACATTCTCATCGGGCACCTCATTGACGGAAACTTGGACTGGGAACAGAGCTTTGGAATTCTGTCGACGGGATTATACGTGGAATTTGCTATGGTATTCCCCTATATAATCTCATTTTATTTAATCTTATCTTTGCTTGAAGATATTGGCTACCTGCCACGCTTGGCCGTGCTTTTTGACGCTCTACTGCACAGGATAGGCCTTCACGGATTTGCAATAGTGCCCACCCTTTTGGGCCTAGGTTGTAATGTCCCAGGAATTCTGGCAACAAGGGTATTGGAATCAGAACGGGAAAGGTTTATTGCTGCTACCTTGATATCGGTTGCCGTGCCCTGCGCCGGCCTTCAGGCAATGATATTTGGTGCGATTGGTTCGCTAGGCATGAGGTATGTCGTGGTTATATATGCTTCTCTTTTTCTCGTATGGCTGATTCTTGGATATGTGCTTAATAAAATTTTATCGGGTCAAAGCCCCGAGCTAATTGTGGAAATTCCGCCTTACAGACTGCCTTCGTTTCGAGATCTAGGCCTGAAACTTTGGTTTCGCATATCGGGGTTTTTATTGGAGGCAACTCCTCTGGTGCTTATAGGGATCCTGATCGCCAATCTTGTTTATTCCAGCGGAATACTTCCCTGGATCTCTAATTTCTTAAAGCCTACTGTGTATCTTCTCGGGTTACCCCCGGAGGCAATTGGCGCGATATTGCTTGGTTTCTTGAGAAAAGATGTGGCCGTAGGCCTGCTATTGCCTCTTGGGCTGACTCCCCAACAGCTTATCGTAGCAATTGTTGTGCTTTCCATGACCTTTCCATGCATCGCTACGTTCGTTGTGCTCTTCAAGGAATTGGGGGCAAAAAGGCTGCTGCAAAGCATAATTATCATGATTTCCATTGCCATGTTAGCGGGGATCGCTTTAAACTCCCTTTTTTCTCTCATGATTACATAGGTCGAGGTTACTTTAAAGGGGTATGGCGATCAACCCGCCATCCCAATGTTTTACGTACCAGGAAACGTCAAATACCTCGCTCAGCATATCTGCATCGACATCTTTCGTGTCACAGATATTATAAACTGATCCATCTTTCATCAAAGCTATCCTGTCCGCAAAACGAAGCGCTAGATTGACATCGTGCATGACGCAAAGGGCCGCTCGGCCCCCGTTGGCGTAAGCCCTCAAGACTCTCATAACAGCCACCGAATGTTTCGGATCGAGAGCGCTCGTTGGTTCATCTAACAGCAACAAAGCTGCGTCTTGAGCAAGACATTGAGCAAGCAAGACCCTTTGCAGTTCTCCGCCCGAGAGGGATGTAACTGATCTTTCTTCAAAGCCCTTCATTTCAACTTCCTGAAGATAACGCAATGCCAATTTTACATCAAAGGTTCCGTAGCTGCCCAAGAAGGAAACCCAGGGATATCGCCCCAACAATACTACATCCAAAACTTTAAAAGGCATTGCCATGTGTGCCTTCTGAGGCATATAAGATACCATCCTGGCCAACTCTCTGCGGGATAGCTTTTCTGCGGAACGGTTTAAGATATTTACGCTTCCCTTCATATCTACCAGCTTAACAAAGGCCTTTAACATCGTGCTTTTTCCGCTGCCATTAGGCCCGAGCACTGCAACAAGCTCATCTTTATGCACAGTAAGCGATATATCGCGCAAAACCTGCCTGTCTCCATAAAAGGCTGAAACGCCTTGGGCGTTTAACGCCTCTGCGGGACGTTCTGAATCTATTTTATCCAATAGCAAACACCACCTCTAAATCAAGACGACTTCCACAGAAGAAAACAGAAAACAGGACCTCCCACAAGGACAGTCAGCACTCCCACAGGCAACGAACCCAATGCACGTGCCGCAATGTCCGACCATAACAATATAAGGCCGCCGCCCATCCAAGAGGCAAAAATAAGCCGAATATGAGAATGTCCCACTATCATTCTAAATAAATGCGGGACTATCAACCCTATGAAACCAATCACACCGCTATAGGAGACAGCAACTGAGGTTATAAAAGAAACGATGCAAAGTAAGATCCATCTCGTACGATGTGTGTTCATCCCCAAAGTTTCGGCCTTTCCCTCCCCCAGGGATATGAGATCTAATTCTCTATGCAGCAGCAAAAACAATAAGGCCAAGCCCGAAGCTATTAAACACCCGGGAAGCCATCTCCAGCTAGCAGAGTTGAAACTGCCCATGATCCAAAAGAAAAAAGCACCCAGCTTTTCAGGAAATAAAGTTTGAAGCAACATCATGAAAGCCTGAAGGATGCTGCTTACTATGACTCCCGACAGAATAAGCCTGGTTGGATCGATCGAGCGTGATCTGCTGCTCAATGCCCATACTCCGGAAAGAGTCAAAATGCCCCCCAAAAAAGCAAAGAGCCTTATCGATGGCAAGTTGAAGGCAATTGCAAGAGTTGCACCCAATGCAGCTCCAGAGGCAACGCCCAAGGTATAGCTTTCGGCCAAGGGATTAAGAAGGAGACCTTGATAAACCACACCCGAAGCCCCAAGGATCGAACCAATCAAGAAAGCTATTATTGTTCTAGGAAACCTTACATAAAGGACAATTGCATTAAAAACGTCCCCCGAATCTCTTGCTTGTGAGGACGTGAAATAGGAAAAAACTATTGAAACAACATCCTTTAATGGAACATGTACCTCACCAATCACGAGAGAAAGACACATAGTCAAAAGGACAACAAGACTTGAGGCAACTACAAAGGCAAAATAGCTCTTTTTTTTCACCGGGTTCCCCTTTCTCAATTCTTCAGCTTAAAAAGCCATCATTAAAATCATCATTCAATGGAAAATCTCACCAAATTTTTAAAAGGGACATCGCGATGTCTCAATATGTTGACTAAAAGCTTTGCTGCCAAAACGCCCATCTCAAAACAGGGGAAATGAATGCAATATCCACCCATGGCTTTTGCGAAATCTCGTTCGTCGAACAAAAGCAACATATCTCCTTTACGAAAATATTCTTCTTTAAATCCTGAATCTTGATCTATTTCGTAATTGGAGTTGATTAATCGCCCAATTCCCTTTGGCAAGGTCCCGTCGCATACCCAAAGGGAATTTTTACCCTTTCCTTTGTACCCTTTGAGTTTTACTCTTAGAGTCCTATTAGGCTTGGTATCTCCCGCAAATACTATCCTGCGCCCGTCAGCTAGTTTTATTATCATTTGAGCCAGGTCCTCCCAAAAGGGCACAATGCTTACATGTTTATCTATCGTCTCTCCTACTGCTATCAAGGGAAAATCGACATCCGGCGGAGGGCTTCCCACCCAAATAATGCCTTCTACTTTATGCGCTACAAAACGAGATCGCAAAAAGCTTGCCTCAAAATCGTCGGCTACATAAATAATGGGCTCCTTATTAACAGTTGCCATAATGCGATTTATCCCTTTCAGAAACCTATTTAATCCAGAAAATTGCTGCTCTTCAACCACTACGCTTATTAACCCTGACTTTCTTTCCGATAGCCCTCTAGCCAAGGCATTAGGTTTATATTCCAGACGCTTTATGACCTCCCAGACCTTTTCCCTCGTTTTTGACGATATTCGGGGGTCTCCTCGCAACACGCGGCTAACAGTTGCCTTGTCAACACCTGCCTCTTTCGCTACATCAGCCATTGTTACAGACATTAGCTTCACTCCAAGTCAACTTACCTTTTATATCATAAGCATATTGTAATAGTCATTTTACACCACATAATATCCGGGGCAGGAGCGGAACCTCCTGCCCCGGAGGGGCTTCAGGCTTGTATGTCCAAATTTGATCCAATGCCCAGACTTTGAAAGAGCTCCTGCAACATTGCCTGCTGTAAATTTAAGGTCCTTTTCAACATAGCCGCAGCAACAACACCCTGCACGTCTTTTATTGCCTCGCTAGAGATGTTGCTTGTTTGTCCTACCTCCATGGGCATCACCTCCCCTTACGGCCCTAATAAATTATAGACTATTTTCGAAATACCCGCACACGACCTATAGCCCTTGCTCCATTTCATCGTCATAGGCCATGTAACAATATGGTATATTACCTTCAGGATTCATGGCCATGCTATAATAATTTTGTATTAACATAATTTAAGGGGGTGTGAAATAATGGAAATCAAATACAAAAATTTGTTTTCCGAAGGGAAGATAGGCAATTTAAATGTTAGAAACCGCATTGTCATGCCTCCCATGGGCACCAACTTTGCAAATGCCGACGGTTCCGTAAGTCAGGTGCTTATCGATTATTACAAAGAACGAGCCCGTGGTGGGGTTGGGTTAATCATTACCGAAATAGTTTGTATTGACAGCCCGCTGGGAAAAGCCATCACAAATCAACTCTGCCTTGACGACGACAAATACATAGGCGGTTTTTCCGATTTAGCCGAAGCCGTCCACTTAGAAGGAGCCAAGATATTCGTCCAGCTCCATCATGCCGGAAGACAAACCACCCCCGAAATCACAGGGGAATTTCAACCCGTATGCCCTTCGAGCACTCACGAGCCCTTTTTAAACGTTACGCCAAGGGAACTGGCAGATGAAGAGATAGAGGATTTAGTTAAAAAGTTCGTAAAGGCTGCAGTTAGGGCGAAAATGGCAGGAATAGACGGCGTTGAACTTCACGGCGCACACGGCTATTTAATAGGTCAATTTATGTCCCCCCACATCAACAAGCGCACGGACAAGTGGGGGGGAAACACGGAGCGACGCATGCGATTTCCCCTCGAGATTATAAAGGGCATTCGACAATCCTTGGGGCCGAATTTTCCTATATGCTTCCGCTTTAATGCAGATGACTTTGTGGAAGATGGAATAACATTGGATGAGGCTAAAATAATTGCAAAGATATTAGAGGACGCAGGAGTAAACGTCCTAAACGTGAGCGTTGGTATTTACGAAACCATGCCAAAACTGCTTGAGCCTTTCCATTTTGAAGAGGGGTGGCGGGTTTATACGGCCGAAGCGATTAAAAAGGTTGTCAACATCCCTGTCATAACAGTCGGAGTTATACGCAATCCCGAGTTCGCAGAGGCAGTCATAGCCGAAGGCAAAGCCGACTTCGTGGCCATTGGACGGGGAGTGATAGCAGATCCGGAGTGGCCAAAGAAGGCATACGAAGGTCGCGACGAGGAGATCCGCAAATGCATTTCGTGCAACACCTGCATCGGCTTAAAGGTCTTCTCGGGGCAAAAGATGAGATGTTCCGTCAATCCTAGGGTGGGGTATGAATGGAAATATCCCTATTTGCCATGTGCCTGCGAGAAGAAAAAGGTCGTGGTGATCGGTGGTGGACCTGCGGGAGCCTATGCAGCCATCACTGCAGCTAGTAGGGGTCACGAAGTCACTCTCATTGAAAAGGAGGATAAAATTGGTGGTCAGCTAAACCTCTCAAGCCTGCCGCCTGGAAAGGATAAAATTAACTGGTTTACCGAATGGCTTGAAGGAGAATTAAAGCGAACAAATGTCACTGTCAGGCTAGGTGAATGTGCAACTGCTGAGAAATTATACGAATTAAAACCAGATGTCGTCATCGTAGCCACCGGGGCAGAGCCGATTGTGCCAAACATCCCTGGCATAGAGAGGGCTCTTCTTTCTTGGGACGTTTTAAGAGGAAAGGCCAACATTCCATCAGGAGAAGACGTGGTAATAGTAGGCGGAGGGTTAGTGGGCTGTGAGACCGCTAACTACCTCCTTGGAAAGGGATGCAATGTCACTATAATCGAAATGCTCGACGATATAGCTCTAGATATGGAGCCAATCGAAAGATTTGATCTTCTTACGCTCTTTGCCTCTAAGGGTGTAAAAGCTCTGACAAAAAGTCTGGTAACCAATATAACCCCTGACTCAATCGAGATGGTAGATGTTACATCGCGACAAATAAAACAAATACCGGCAAAGCACGTAGTATTGGCCGTGGGACAAAAACCCGTGGGATGCGAATTAGCAAGGGTTTTATCCGACAAAGGCATCCCCGTAATTACTGTGGGCGACGCTCGATCCGTAGGCAAGATAGTCGATGCAACGTTATTCGGTTTTAACGCAGGTGTAAAGATATAAACTAGCGATAGCGCAATATGTAAAAATTAACGCCTCTTTCTTCCTTATTAAGGAGAAAGAGGCGTTATATAATTTTCAGTGCCTTATACAACCAATTGCATTACTTTTTCCCAAGCCTCACAAGCCAATAAGCAATGGCAAGCAAAAGAATTAAACCCAAGCCGCTGCTGGTTAGACCCACCTTGAGGCTAACTCCCGATACGATCATAATGGCAAACCCGATACCCATTAATGCCTCTCCGGTTATTAGCCCAGCGGCTCCAAGAACACCGATATCATTAGTCGACTCGTTTTTACCCCTTCTCAGTTTTCTGCTGAGAGAATTCAGTATGCCTCCGAAAAATATGGCCACTCCCAAACTAAAGGGAAGATATAGACCGACAGCAACGGGCATGACGGGAGTGCGGAAGTTAGAACCTTTAGCAGCAAGGATTTCATCAAATATTATCAGCAAGATAGCCAATCCCGCACCAACGTATACCATGGTCCAATTAAGTGTCCCCTCAAAAACACCCCTGGTAACAGATGCCATTAAAAAGGCTTGAGGTGCCGGCAAGGCATTTTCAGTTGCACTTGCAGTTCCTGCAATTCCATAAGCCCTTATTAACAGATTTAAGATAGGAGCCATAACGAGAGCTGCGGAAACCGTTCCCATGATTTCGAATATTTGTTGCCTTTTGGGCGTCGCACCTACCATATAACCGGTAGCCAAGTCTTGCATGGTATCTCCAGCTATAGCAGCTGCCATGCATATAACTCCGGCAACGAGAATAGTAGATGTCATTCCCAGGCTGCCGGAGAGTCCGAGAGCTTTCAACATCAAGGCAGTAAAAAGCAAGCTCATTATTGTGATTCCAGATACGGGATTGTTCGATGATCCGACTATACCCGCAAGATACCCTGCAATCGAACTGCCAAAGAAGCTCAATATCAACATCACTATGGCTGCTACTACAGCTGTGCCCAGTATTCCAATGATATTGTAATATAACAGGAAAAGCGGAACTACAAAAGCAACTATCAAAGTCAATACAATATTGAGAGGCAAATCCTCTTCGGTCCTTGGGAGAAGTGCTCCTCCCTGTTTTTTGCGTACCATGCTCATCCCTGCACTCATACCCCTTGTGATGGGTTTTCTTAGCTTTATCAAGCTCCATAAACCACCCACCACCATGGCACCTACTCCCATATAACGTATTTGCGAAGACCAAACAGTGCCTGTAGCGCTTATAATTTCACCCATTGTCATTGAATCCGACGCCATTCCGGACGTTAAAACTGGAATCCCGATAAACCAGCCAATTGCACCACCGATAAAGATCAGAAAAGCGATATTAAAACCAACAATATAGCCTACTGCAATAAGGGCTGTAGAGAGGTCCATTCCGAAATACGCTAAGCCGGAGCCTATCGTGCCGGCCGTTTCAACAGATCCGCCCCAAAGCCCAATGCTTCCCAGGAATTTATATACTGCCCCGATTATGCCGCCTTGAAATATGGGAAGAGCATGAGACCCTCCTTTGTCCCCGGCAATTAAAACTTCGGCACAAGCCTTTCCTTCCGGGTAGGGCAATTTTTCCTCCACTATGAAAGCTCTTCTGAGAATTACCGTTAACAAAGCTCCAAGAGCTCCGCCTAGAGCAGCCATTACTGTGACTAGCCAATAGGGCAATAGTTCATATGCCCCAAGAACAATTAGAGCCGGAACCGTAAAAATGACGCCTGCCGCAAGAGACTCCCCCGATGAAGCGGCAGTTTGTACCATGTTGTTCTCCAGAATATTTTTATCCTTAAACAACCTCAATACAGCCATCGAAACTACCGCTGCAGGAATACTGGCACTTACTGTCATTCCTGCATACATGCCTAGATAGGCATTCGCCGCCCCCATGATCACCGACAAAAGAACGCCCAATACAATCGCTTTAAACGAAAACTCAACCATGGACGTACTGGGAGGAATATATGGTTTTCTATCCTCCAAGGATACCATCTCCTTTCTCTAATACAATAAATTTTTGTTTATAAAATTTTCCAAACATAAATTTTAAATCACTTTAACTTAGTTAAAATCAAAAACCATATTAAGCAATGGCATTATTATTTGCCATTTCATAATACATATATTCATTCGATATTTCAAGACTTTTTGAGTTATATAAAAAATTATGATTGGTTTCTATATATATTTAACACTTAATTTTATATTTTAAAAATTGATTATTATCAAACAGTTATAATACAATACATAACCATGACTATTATAATAATGAACAATAGCCAAACTATCGCTAGTCCTCAGTGATAATTTGGCTAGAAACAACGTATGTTCATTAAGAAAACCAATCTATATTGATAATTAATTAATGCGGTTTTGAGTGGAATTTAATTTAGTGACTTCAGGATAATTACCTTTTGGCCTTTCTTGCTCATGCTCACGACTTTCAACAGATCGTCGTTCGCCATCCTTATGCATCCGTGGCTTGCGTCCGTTCCTATTTCATGCAGATGTTCATCGTCGGTTCCGTGAATTCCTATCCCTTTCCACCCCGCTTCAAGGCGAATAAAATAGGGCCCATACCCTATCCGCTCTTTTGTGGCTTTATCGACGTAGCTACCCCAACCGCTGGAATCCTCGATAGATTTTACGTAAAAAACACCTTCAGGAGTACGCATATCCCCTACTTTAAGCTTTTGCCCAGGATTTCTTCCCGTTGCCACCATCCATCCGCCGTATATCACTTTATCAGTTTCAGAGAGAGCCAGTAAAACATGCTCTTTCTTCGAACATATCCATGTTATTTTAGCTAAATCACCAGTAGGAACGTTTAGCGACAGCATAACTTCCGAAGGCTCGACGGCAGAAGTGCCTTGCATTAGAGAAAAATAATTTATTGCCATTTGGATTAAATCATTTTCGGCAAACCTATATGTGGCCTCCGCATTGGACACATTACATAACGTAAACATACACAAAAATAAACATATTATTAAAGATTTTAAAAATAAACAATAAGTCATTTTTATTTTTTTACACTGCATTATTATGTATTATATTAATATAAATGGATTTTTATTAAATCGTCTCAAAGCAGCTTCCTCCTATGAACTCCCGTATTATCGAATTATTAGGAACGCCATCGGCAGGCATGAAGGGTACATAATGCAAAAAGGTCAACAATCTTTGCGCTTCGCCGAACATGGGCGAATCCTCATGAATATTTCTAAGCAAAGGTTCGGCATAACCTTTCAATACGGCAAGTTCATATACGGTAGCGGAATTGAACATAACATGAGCTCTCTCTTGATAGGGAAATATATGTTTTTGTGCTCCCCTTATAACCGATGGCCATTGGATTAAGGTCACTTCGGGGCTCTTGCCCCTTGTCCGATAATCCCTGACCAATCGCCTTATAAGTCTGTTATCTGTCGTACTTGTCCTATTGTGGCGATCAAGATTAATCCCCGTTAAGGGGGAAACGTATATCCTCCACTTATTGTACTCAGGGATGCTTTTGGTGACCATTTCATTCAAGCCGTGAATCCCCTCAATAACTATGATGTCACCATCTTTAATACGCATTCGTCTTCCACTTTCTCTTTTGCCCGTGAAAAAGTTAAATTTAGGGATTTCGACTTCTTCGCCATCGAAGAGCTTAACTAAGCTTTCGTTTATCAAATCCAAGTCAAGGGCTTCGATAGCTTCGAAATCATAATTGCCCTTTTCATCCTTAGGTGTTTTTTCTCTCTCAACAAAATAATCGTCCAGGGAAATTATAAACACCCGCTTACCAAACACCTGAAGTTGAATGCGCAACCGATGAGCAGATGTGGTCTTGCCTGAAGCCGAAGGTCCGGCGATACAGATCAACCTTATATTGTCATTTTCCGCAATATTTTTAGCCAATTGCGACAACCACTGGGAATGCAACGCTTCCGATATTTGTATTACATCATTGGATTCACCCTTTGAAACCAAGGCGTGAAGGTTTTCCATGGTATTTATTCCTAAGATATCAAGCCATCTTGCATATACAGTAAAAACTTCTGCCAAACGCTTAGAGGGCATAAAGGGCGGAAGCCCCTGAGGGTAGGCAACTGTCGGAAACCTCAATATCATGCCATGGTCGTATGGTATGAGATCATAGGTTTTCATATAACCAGTAGACGGCGCAAGGGGCGCGTAAAAATAACCGTAGGTATTATCGCTTCTATAAACCTCTATAGGATCGACAGCTGCCCACCTCAACAAGTTGGCCTTATCCATATTTCCTTGACGGGTAAATATTCTCTTGGCTTTGTCGCCCGATATTACCTCTCGTTTTATGGGAATGTCGGCTTTAACCAGTCTATCCAATTCACGTTTTATGGCATCTAACTTTTTCTCCGTGACTGGACCGGATTCCAGCTCGCAGTAATAGCCGTCGCTAATCGAGTGCCTGATGAATACGTCTTCCGACAAAGCGTTCATACAGGCAAGAACCAGCAAAAAACTGAGGCTTCTTCTGTATACTTCCATCCCCTCAAAGCTTGAGGTGTCCACAAACTCTATGCAACTATCGTCATCCACGACCCAATCCAAAGGGCGCAGGTAGCGATTTACTCTCCAAGCCACTATATTGGACTCGTGCCCCTTGCCACAGGCAACAAGCACGTCCTGCCCCTTTACAGGTCGCTCAAAAACCAGCCTATTTCCCCTCTTTACCTCGACGACAAAGCTCATGCTATGTTTTTACCTCCACTACGTCTTTATTGTGCAATCGTCTATATCATACGAAAATCCCGCTAGTTTTATATTTTAGCATGGGATAATTTTCAAAGGAAGAAGCTTTTAAATAATAGTTTTCCGATTATCCTTACCTGGGCGGCTCCCATTTCTTAGCTATGGACTGAGTCACCCTATCGATAACTATAGCCATCACAACAACTGACAACCCCGCTTCAAATCCTCTGCCTATATCTATTCGATTTATGGAGAGCAACACCTCCTGACCTAGTCCCCTGGCCCCGATCATCGAGGCAACGACAACCATGGCTAAAGCCATCATTGTAGTTTGATTGACACCGGTAAGAATAGAAGGCATTGCCAGCGGAATCCTTACTTCCTTGAGCAGTTGCCACTTCGTTGCGCCATAAGCCAAAGCGGCCTCTTCTATGTTTTTAGGCACATGCCTCAAACCCATATTCGTCAGCCTTATTACAGGTGGTAACGAATATATCAAGGTGGCCAAAACCGCAGGCACCTTGCCAAGGCCAAAGAGCATCATGGCCGGTATTAAATACACGAAGCTCGGCATGGTCTGCATCCCATCCAAAATTGGCCTTATGACCACCGCAAAGGAGTTGATCTCTGCCATCAATATCCCTATGGGAATACCTATCAGCAGTGAAATTATAACCGCCGTCAGCACCACGGCCAGCGATTCCATCGCCAATGCCCATAATCCGAAAGCGCCGATTAGCAAAGGCAGGATAGCCAAGGTCAAAGAAGCGATGAGCTTTTTCGTGGTTGTAAAGAGCACCACAAAAACAATTATCATATACAACCACCAGGGGACCATCAGCAGTATTTCGTTTATCCTTAGCAACATAGTAAGGATACCGGTAGAAATAGCGTCAAAGACAGGTGCATATGAGTCTAGCAACCAATCTACGAAATTATTGACTTGTTCGGCTACATGAAAAGTGAAATGCTCTGGAAACATATTCTCTTCACCTCCTCGTTACGAGCTTGCAGGCGTACTTACAAGCTTGTTGCCCAGGCTCAGTTTCGTCTTTTCCAGCGTCCGTCTTTCGTCAGCAACGAAAGCAGCTACGTAGTCATCCGCCGGATTCGAAACGATCTCATCCGGTGTCCCGATTTGAACTATACTTCCCTTTCTCATGATGGCCATTCTGTCGCCTAACCGCAAAGCTTCCGATAAATCATGGGTAACAAACATTATGCTTTTTTTCATCTCTTCTTGCAGCCTCAACAGTTCGTCCTGCAATTGTCTGCTGATAAGAGGATCCAGGCCGCTAAAAGGCTCGTCCATAAGAAGAACAGGGGCATCCATGACCAGCGCACGGGCTATTCCGACCCTTTGCTGCATTCCGCCGGACAATGCGGCAGGATAATAATTCTCCCATCCTTTCAACCCCACTCTTTCTATTGCAGCTTTTGCCTTTTTATATCTCTCCTCTTTCGGTTCATCTCGAAGCTTTAAGCCGAAGGCAACGTTATCCAGCACTGTTTTGTGGGGAAGTAAACCATAGTGCTGGAAAACCATCGCGGCTTGATATCTTCTGTGCTTAACCAATTCCTTTTTGCTCAAAGAGGTGATATCGAGATCATTGATTTTAATCGTTCCTGCCGTAACTTCTATCAATCTCATGAGACAGCGTATAAGGGTTGACTTTCCGCTGCCGGACAACCCCATGACGATAAAAATCTCTCCTGGATATATTTCGAATGAGACATCCCTCACGGCCACCACAACTTTGCCGTCTTTTTCCATCTGTGAAATCGTTACTTCATCGTGAACGTCGATATTTAATGTTTTCTTCCCTTTTGAGCGTTGTCCTTTAGCAAACACCTTCCACAGGTTTTTTACTTCAACAACCGGAGAAATAGTATTTATAGACTTAATCTCACTCATCCACATCCCTCCCATTTTCGTGGACTTTCAAAAACAAATAGGGATAAAATTTGACCAAAATAATCGATCAAACTCTATCCCACCCAAACCACCCAAGTACTTTTATAAAATTTACATATTGTATTAAACTAGAAAATCCGCCTCTTTCAACCGAAATTTAAGTTTTTAACCGAAATCTAACTCGATCAACGAATTTTAAGATCTATTCCTTAACGACCTCTTTATCTAATGCCTCTTTCAGCTTGTCTATATGAGGATCGCCAGAAATTGGAAACCACTGCTCCCATTGCTCGGGAAATTTTTTCAAAAACCATATGGCAGCATCTTTAGGTCGCAACTCATTCTGCCACATGTAGGCAAGTGCTTCGTTTGTCTGTTCGATCGTCGCTTCATAATTTGCTAAAAACGATATGACAAAGGGATCTTTCTGCAGTAATTTTGCGCTAGCTCCTACATGGACTTTTGATTTAGGGAAATCACATCTGTAGCCGTTTTCTTCGTTCCATAATTTGATATCATATGGCGGTTCCTCGATTTTAGTCATGTCAAAAAGGCCAAGAATCGGTGTAGGCTCCCAATAGTAGAAAAATATGGGCTCACCTTTTCGATAGGCACTTACTATTGCAGTGGATAAAGCTGCGTCAGAGCCTGGCTCAAAAGATTGATAATACTTATCCAATCCATATGATTGAAGTTTTTCCATATTTATAGAGCTAACCACCCAACCTGTGGGGCCATTGTAAAATCTACCCTTATTAGGATTTTCAGGATCCTTAAAAAGTTCCCAATATTTAGGAAGATCCTCAATGCTTTTGAGGTCCGGCGCCATTGGCTCTATGCCTCTTTCGGGATCGCCCTTAATTACATATGTGGGTACATACCAACCCTGGCCGGCATCTGAATAGGTCGGACCTAAATCCAAACATTCGCCGCTTTCCACATATTTACCCCATGCCTCAATATTGTCAGACCATATTTCCATGGATACATCTACATCGCCTCGCGCCATCCCCAATAACAAGGGAAGACTTTCTCCAAAGCTATAGGAAACGCGATATCCATAGGCCTTTTCCAATACATAACCGGCAATACGATTATGAATTTGCACACTATCCCAACTAAAATCCCCAAAGGTGATGCTTTTCGCTTTGGCAAATGATATTGCAGGTGAAGAGAGAAGAAAGAAAAAACATACTACTATCACTGTCAGCACAGTAATTGCCTTTCTAAACATGCAAATACCCCCTTAATTCATGCAAAATCTCGAATCCTTTGATTCGAAAGCGACGGATAAAGGATTATCGGTTGCTGAATATTTGAACTTTTGTTTCGTCCACTGTAATATATGCGGTTTTTATATCTGGCCAGACTCAATTGAAAGTGGATTTGATTACGATCACGTATTTTAAAATACAATAATATTAATATTTGTCAAGTTAAATGTATACATTTTATTGCCAATATATGAATACAAGAAAATAATAAATCCCTTTATATATGAGCCAAAATCAGACATTATGGATGAAATAACGTCAAAGAAAAAATTTTAAAATACTGTACACAAACCTTCGAACGAGATTAGATACAATAAAAGCATCAAACTCGCTTTGGCACACTGTAACCCAAAAAACTTATCATAACCATTTCGCAGCTGTGGCCTTAAATACTACATATATATTCATCCCGGGGCTTAATTTGAGTTCCCTGGCAGCTTCATCGGTAATTAAGGCAACCAAGCTTATCTCCCCTATAGATAGGGTAACCCTTATCTGGCTGCCATTACAATAGGCCATCTCTCTAATAAAACCATATAACAAATTACGGGCAGAGGTCCTTTCAGGATATTCAGCCAAAAGTATCTCCGATGGGCTAATCGACACAACGCCCGATTGCGATGGGGCTCCGGAAACATAAATCTTTTGACCATCCCTCAACCTTTTACAGTGCAAGCCGTTCTCAAGCTTTTCCCAAGGGCCGGGGATTATGTTCTCAGGCCCCTGATGCACAATGCGACCTCCCCAAAGCGAAAGGATCTCATCGGCAGTGCTGTAAAGCCATCCCAGATCATGGCTTACCATGATAATAGTTGTTTTCCACTCTTTTTTTGCCTTGATCACTGCCTGATTTATCAAGGCTTCCGATACTTTGTCGACATTTGCCGTCGGCTCATCGAGCAATAAAACATCGGGCCTTAAAGCAAGACGCGCTGCCAAGGCTACGCGCTGAGCTTCGCCTCCCGAGAGCTCATACCAGGCTCTGTTTAAAAAATCTTTTGGCTGCAAACCAACCATTTCAAGCGCTTCCACAACCCTGGTCTTAACGGTCTTCGAATCATATCCGCGTAATTTCAAGCCATAGGATACATTGTCCTTTACCTTTCGAGTCAATAGACGTGCATTTTGTAAAAGCATTGTTACTTCTTGGCGGAAAAGTGAGGCGTTTTGCGACGTAACGGAAGAGCCTTTATATATAATTTGGCCTTCGCTCGGCTCATCTAAGAATGCCAAAATTCTGAGCAATGTCGTCTTACCGCTCCCGTTCGGGCCGACCAGGCCGTAAATCTTACCCCCTTCCATAGCCAAACGATCTACAGAGAGAGCGCATCTGTCGTTGTAAAAACGTTTAACATCTCTTAACTCATAAAGCATGTCTGTTCACCTTGTCTGCCTTCTTCGCTTAGCATATGATAGTGTGCTGTTGACTATAAAGGCTATCAACAGCAAGATCATCCCCAAGGCTATCCCCATGGCAAATTGACCCTTGTTTGTTTCAAATGCCATTGCCGTGGTAATTGTTCTCGTTCTCCATTTTATGTTTCCGCCTAACATTGTAGCAGCACCAACCTCAGATATAACGCGTCCATATGCGGTAATTGCTGCCATAAGCATCCCATATCTCGCCTCCC
Organism: Acetomicrobium thermoterrenum DSM 13490; assembly: GCF_900107215.1. NCBI lineage: Bacteria > Thermotogati > Synergistota > Synergistia > Synergistales > Acetomicrobiaceae > Acetomicrobium > Acetomicrobium thermoterrenum. Next base: position 116,508 of record NZ_FNPD01000004.1, read on the forward strand.
ACATGATGTCAAATAACAGCCTTTTTCCGCTGGACCCTAGCGTTAAAAGGGTGTCCCTTACCGACAAATCCAGCTCTTCGATGGATTGTGCCGAAAGGGCAATCACAATAGGCAGGGCCAGGACCACTTCGCCCACTATAACGCCTTTAAGAGTAAAAAGCAGATTCATACCGCCCAATGGTCCGCGATTCGAGATAAAGGCATACACCCATAGTCCGACCAATACTGTGGGAAGGGCAAGCAATGCATCGAAAACGGATCTAAAAAACCGTCTGCCTGGAAAATCGAAGTAACCCAACAAAAAACCCAAAGGAAGACCTATAACCAGAGAAATTATTATCGCAGCGGTAGAAGCCCTCAATGTAGCGGAGACGGCGGAATATACCTCTTCATCTCCTTTTAAAAGCAACACAAAGGCTTCCGCTATTCCAGAAAGGATATATTCCATGATGTTACCTCCCTCGAAAGTTGCGATGCTCAAAAAAATATTATATACACAAATATAAAAAAACAATAAGCCGCCACAGGGGGATGCGGCGGCTTATATGGGGGATTGGAGCATCTATATAAAACTTAAAGAGCGCAGGATGTCATTAATTAGCCCCAGAAGCAGTATTTGCGTTCGGGAAGAAAAGTTGTTTGCCCATGAGCCTGAAATCGGCTATTGCTTGCTGGGCTTTTGGAGAAACAATCCATTCAATAAACTTCTTTGCCAAATCGTATTTGACATTGGGGCAATTCTCAGGATTTACCGCAATTACACTATATTGATTCATCAAGAAAGGATCCCCTTCGGATAGAATGACGAGTGGAGGATTCCCTTCGTGGTTAGCTTCATATCTAATGTAGGTGCCTCTGTCGGTTAGCGTATAGCCTCCCTTTTCGGCGGCTACGTTAATCGTCACTAACATACCTTGACCTGTCTGCACATACCATTCTTCTTTGTCAGGAATAGCCAAACCCGCCTGCACCCAAATAAATTTCTCCTTTGCATGAGTGCCCGATTCATCGGCTCTGCTGACAAATACACCCTTCTTTTCGGCAATCTTCTTTAATGCTTCAGTAGAAGACAACCCCTTTATACCAGCCGGATCATCCTCTGGGCCAATTATCACAAAGTCATTGTACATTACTTGAGTCCTATCAACTCCGTATCCGGCTTCTATAAATTTCTCCTCAGAATCAGGATCGTGAACCAGCAGAACATCTACATCGCAATTTTCTCCCAACTTTAAAGCCTTCCCAGTACCCGTAGCCGTCCATTGAAGAGTTATTCCCGTATCTTCTTTGAACATCGGTGCAAGATAATCGAGAAGACCGGTATCGTCGGTACTTGTTGTAGTTGCCATTAAAAGGACGTCTTCTGCTTCTGCGAACCCTCGCCCAAGAGAAAAAATCAGCAATATAGCTACAAAAACAATCAGCAACCGCGAGGTCAACCTTTTCATGTCCATGACAATTCCTCCCTTGCTTAATTTTTTCACAAAAAATTAGTCCCCTCCCACCGGGAAAAGGACTAATGTTCTTTCTCCTCCTTTCCGAGCGGGAGGCCCTTTCGTTTCCGAAAAGACCCTATCGGCCAACGTTCATAGGCCACATAGACCCTTAGAATCGTTGACTCGGAGGTCGCACTATTATCTAAATTATATTATTGCCTTACTGACATTGTTAATAATACTAAACATAAAAATAAATGTCAACAAAGGTCATTCCCATACCCTTATTACTGCTTTCACCGATGGTTTAGAGAGATAACTGGTCACGATAAATACGACAAATGTTACGACAAAAGTAGGCACGATAGGATGTAACCCGTGAAGCAAAAAGGCATATTTGCTCAATGCAATAAATAGGATTACGCCGGTTATCATGGAGGCCAGAGCTCCTGAAGCAGTTGCGCGTTTCCAATAAAGGCCCATCACAATCGGCCAGAAAAATACGGCCTCAAGCCCCCCAAAGGCAAAAAGATTAATCCACACTATCAGGCTTGGAGGCTTAAAGGCCACGAGAAATACCGTTACTCCTATGATGGTCGTAATTAAAAGGCTGATGCGCCTGATCTTTTTGTCGTCATGTGCAGCGTCAGGATTAATATAGCCAACGTACAGATCATTTATAATTGCTGCCGAGGCCAATATAAGTTGAGAATCTACCGTGGACATAATGGATGCCATGGGCCCCGCTAAAAAGATCCCGGCAAAAATCGGAGGAAGGACTTCGACCGTTAAAGTCGGTATAACGGAATCGACTGCTTCTATGTTGGGCAGTACCGCCCTCCCCAAGGCGCCAGCCAGATGCATGCCCAGCATTAGAAAACCGGTCACGAATGTGCCAATTACTATTGCCCTATGCATGGATTTGGAATCTTTATAACCAATACACCTGACAGCGGTGTGAGGTAAGCCAATTATTCCAAAGCACACCAATATCCAAAAAGATAAGATGAAAGGCTTTGTGATAAATCCGTCGACCCCGAAAGGCGTCAATAAATCCGGGTTTATCTCCATCAATTTGGCGCTTATGGCATTCATCCCGCCTGCTGCCTTTGTAATTCCAAACACCAACGCCAAAGTCCCCAACATCATGACAATGCCCTGAAAGGCATCTGTCAATACCACGGCCCTAAATCCTCCTATTACCGTATAAAATATTACGGTAATGGCAAATATAGCGAGACCTACCTCGTAAGGAAGGCCTATAGCTTCAAACAACCTGGCGCCTCCTATGAATTGTGCGACAATAGCTGCAGTGAAAAATAATAACAAACTGATTGATGCCATAATCACTATTGGTGTGCTTTCATATCTGGCTCTCAGGAAATCGTTAATTGTTATAGCATTAATCTTACGCGCAACAATAGCAAACTTTTTGCCCAAAAAGCCAAGAGTAAGATATGCCGTTGGAACTTGAATCATCGCAAGCAACACCCAGCCCAGCCCCATCTTATAGGCCATCCCCGGGCCACCCACAAAGCTGCTTGCGCTAACATAGGAAGCAACCAACGTCATGGCAAGTACAAAACCGCCCATTGAACGACTACCTATAAAGTATTCACTAAGAAAGGACCCCTTTGTTTCCGACATTTTCCTGTTTGCAATATAACCAATCCCGCATATTATAATAAGATAAAGCGCTAATGTAACTGCAATATCGACATTCATAATTCCTCACCTTACCTTAAGGTCATCTCTCCCGTCCGTCTCGAGAGACATGTCCTGAAAGAAAAATTTAACCAAAAACCAGGAGGCGAAAGAAAAGACTATGAACCCTACGACACAACTCCAAAAGAACCAGCTTGGCAAACCCATAACGAACTTATAGCCAGATAGAGGTTTTGACCCCATGCCATAGGCGAACCCATACCACCAAACAAAGTAAAGCAGGGTCAATATTATCGAGTATAGAGCCTCCCTCTTCGCTGACTTATAACGCTTGTCTTCTCCGATATCTTCTAAATCAACAATCTTCACAACCACCGTCATTCACCTCCAAAACTGCTCCTTTAGCTCCCGAAGTGACAAAAGCGCGGTACCGCTCCAAAAAAGGGCTGTCAAGCTTTCGAAGAAGAGGTTTCCATCCTTCTTTTCTAGAATTTAAATCTTCTTCGCTAATGTTAACATCTAGTTTACGGGCCGGAATGTCTATTATTATCTCGTCCCCCTCTTTGAGAAGTCCTATTGGCCCACCGTCAGCAGCCTCAGGAGACACATGCCCAATGGAAGCTCCCCTTGTGGCCCCGCTGAAACGGCCGTCAGTAATGAGGGCCACATGCTTATCCAGTCCCATGCCTGCCAATGCGGAGGTCGGACCCAACATCTCTCTCATTCCCGGCCCTCCTTTGGGCCCCTCATACCTTATGACCACTACATCGCCCTTTTTTATTTCGCCGGAAAAAATGGCTTTTGTGGCCGCTTCTTCTGAGTCGAAAACCCTGGCAGGACCCTTATGGTTCATCATTTCAGGAGAAACGGCAGATTGTTTTACGACAGCTCCGTCAGGTGCCAGGTTTCCGCGAAGGACGGCAATGCCGCCTTCCCGATGATAAGGTCTGTCTACGGGTCGAATAACCTCGTCATCAAAAACATTAACATCCTTGAGATTGTCAGCAACTGTATTTGTCGTTACGGTCATAACGCTGCCGTCGATGAGACCTGCATCGGATAACCTTTTCATGACTGCAGGGACTCCTCCAGCAAAATACAGATCTTCAACGTGATCGCTGCCTCCGGGGCTCATGTTGCATAAATGAGGACACTTTTTACTCATATCATCAAAGACGGAAAGGGGGAGATTCAGGCCTGCCGCCCAGGCAATGGCAGGCAGATGCAAAGTGGTATTGGTAGACCCCCCCAACGCCATATCGACAGCAATTGCGTTTAAGAAGGAGGCCTTTGTCAGAATTTGTCGAGGCGTAATTCCTTTCTCGACTAACTTCATAACCGCCCTTCCCGTCTCCTTTGCCAATCTAATTCTCTCGGAAAATACCGACGGTATAGTTCCGTTGCCCGGCAAAGCAAGTCCTAAAGCCTCCATCATGCAATTCATCGTATTGGCCGTAAACATTCCGGCACAGGACCCACAGGTAGGGCAAGCAGATTTTTCAAGTTTAATCAACTCGGCATCCGTCAATGTTCCTGCTGCATGTTTTCCTACTGCTTCAAACATAGAAGAAAGATCTAAGGTTTTTCCTCCGTCGACCTTTCCGGTCAGCATCGGGCCACCGCTCAAAACAACGGACGGAATATCCAAACGGGCAGCGGCCATAGCCATACCTGGTACTATCTTGTCGCAATTCGTCACCAACACAAGGGCATCGATCCCGTGAGCTCTTGTCATTATCTCGACGGAATCCATTATATGTTCCCTGCTGGTCAAAGAGTATTTCATGCCTTCGTGATTCATCGCCAGCCCGTCGCAAACCCCAATAGCCGGAAACTCAAGCGGTAATCCTCCAGCTGCATACACTCCAGCCTTAACGGCTTCGACTAGTGTCCTCAAATGGATATGGCCGGGGATTATTGCATTATAGGCATTGACAACTCCTATCCATGGTCTTTCGATCTCCCATTTTTCATACCCTGCTGCCATTAAAAGCGACCTATGAGGCGCTCTGGAAACCCCTTTTTTTACCGTATCACTACGCATTATTCATTTCTCCTTCCTTTTTTTTCAAGAAATTAGACAATGATTTTAGCCCCTCTTGCAATACTTCGCTGGCGCAGGCATAACCTATCCTTGCCCAACCGTTAAATTCCGGGCCAAATGCACTCCCCGGCACCAAAAAAGCTCCCGTCTCAGCCAACAAACCTTCGCAAAAAACGCTTGATGGAATGCCATAGTCGCTAAAATTCAAAAAAGCTGTCGTTCCCGCTTTCGGCGGAACCCATCTCACCCTCTTTTCATCGTCAACCCACGAAGACAACATCTCATAATTTTTCCGCACTATCCCCAAATTCCTCTCCAAGAGCTTATCTTTGTTTTTTAAAGCTATAAGTGCAAGGCATTCATCCACGCGCCCACAGCTTATGGTCATGTAATCACGATGGGAAAAACATTGCTTTACGACCTCTGGAGACCCAACTATCCAGCCCAACCTTAATCCGGCAAGAGAAAACACTTTAGACATGCTTCCGGTACTAATCCCTTTTTCGTATAAATCGACTATTGAAGGAGTCTTAAAACTTGCTTCGTGTTCCAAACCCCTATAGACTTCGTCGCACAAAATATAAGCATCGTATCTTTTTGCTATATCCACTATGCGCTTTAAAAATTCAATATCCATTAAGGCGCCAGTAGGGTTATTCGGATTGTTTAGACAGATCATCTTAAGATTCCTGGCGTTTTTAGCAATTTCCTCGAGCTCATTCAGATCGGGTAAGAAATTGTTTTCCGGACGTAAAGGTAAAAGATGAACGGACGCCCCAAATGACTTTGGAACGCTATATAACTGTTGGTATGTAGGATAGACAGATATGACACCATCGCCGGGATTTACAAGTGAAAATTGCGTTAAAAAATTCGCTCCTATTCCGCCCTGTGTAATCAACACATTGTCTTCATTCATACTTTTATATAACGAAGCAACGGCCTTTCGTAATTCCCCCGAGCCGAGTATTTCCCCGTAAGTAAGTTTAATTTCCGCAATATTCCTCATAGCTCCAGCTGGATCTTGTGATAAATTCAAAAGCTCTTCCACTTTGAGCGATTCCACACAAGTTTCGGCAATATTGTACTTGGCCTTAGTCTCGTACCTGTTCATCCACTCTTCAACACCGAAGGGTTCAATATGCAACTCGATCATCCCTTTCTTTAGTCCTGTTGTTTACAGATAAAACGATAAGCACACTTATAACACCTTCCGTCCCCTTCTTCCAGTGGGGGAGGAGGAAAATCTTTAGAGAGCACATCTAAAGCTTCATCTGCAATTTGCATCAAATACCCTTTCGTCCTCTTATTCCAGCGTATTTTGAACTTTTTCCCTCGATATTGCAATAGCCCGTAGGGCACTTTGAAACCTGCCTCTTCCAACAGGAAGCAATAACACAAAAGTTGTAATCTGTGGCTTTCCGTTGGTTCATCGTAATTTGAGCTTTTATACTCTATCGGTATGTGCCAGGGGCCCTTCTTTATTACCGCATCGGGCCTACCCGTAAAAATTTGCCCCTTCCACAATTTCGAATCGATGCTTACGGGAATTTCCCTCATCCACCAAACGTAAATTCCCAATATGCAGATTGCAGCGATTGCAATGCCAGCTATTTCAATATCAGATACAAACAAAGCAAGGCCCCTCCAACAGCGATGAGAAAAAAGACAGTCCTCCAGACACTGCTCCAAAAACCTTTAAGCTTTTCCAGGAAGCCAAACCATCTATGGGCCCTTTTCCCCTTTTGAAGGGCTTTTCCGCCACCGTTGCCCTGGGGGGTAAAACCATGGGCCCTATACCATGCCGCACGGGGGCAATATACGTATTGTGCGAGTAATGATGCGCTTATTCTATCTTTCATGTAAATTTAAAACCCCCTAAAATAAAGAGTATTATTTACCTGTAATCGATGTTATCACAAAGGGGGATTGAAAATGAGCCTTGTAAAACTGCAGGGAACGCCATCGTGTTTTGTATGTGGAAACGAAAATGATAATCCTCGAAGTCTCGGACTGAACATCTTTTGGGACAATGAATCAAGGTACACATTTATAAGTTTCATTCCCGACGAGAGCTGGTGTGGTTACGAAGGAATGGTTCACGGCGGACTACTTGCTGCTATTATAGACGATGCCATGGCATGGTCAATAAAAGCGTCGGATGATGACATCTATGTTACTGGAAAACTAACCATATCCTTTAGAAAGGAGGTGCGCTGCGGGAAAAAATACGTGGCCCACGGTTTCCTCGAAAGAAAGGAGGGCAGAAGAGCTTATACTTCTGCCGTTATCAAGGATGAAGAAGGAAACACTTGCGTCGAAGGCGGGGCCATTTTCATACGTGTAAAATGAAAAAGGGAATAAAAATTTCATTTTAAAGGGGGGCCTGCGTTGGAGATTAAAATAACGACCAAGACAGGAGACCAAGGCATGACTAGCCTTGGCAATGGAGAAAGAGTTCCCAAGGATCATCCAAGGGTTGAGTTATATGGAACCTTAGATGAATGTCAGGCACACATCGGAATGGCGCGTGCTACTTGCAAAAACGAAGAAATAAAGGATACGCTGTTGCGATTGGAAAGGGATTTAAGCTGCTTTATGGGTTACTTGGCTTTATTTCCCGACTTAAGCGCTCCCGACGTCATTTGGCTGGAAGAAATTATTTCAAAGGTATTACGTTCTATTTCGAAGGACAAACCGAGCTTTGTATTGCCCGGCGAATCCATATCGGAAGCAGCTCTCCATATAGCACGCACAGTGGCCAGAAGAGCAGAAAGGATAGCCGTAAAGTTATTGAGAAACAAAGAAATAAAGGAAAACGCCTATGTTTTTATCAATAGGCTATCTGATGCGTTATATGCCTTAGCATTGTGGACGAACAACGATTTACAAAATAGGGAGAATTAAGTATACTTTGTAAAAAATAAATACGACCTTTAAGGAGGAAAAGCTATATGACAAGTAATCCGCTTACTCCCGCTGAAAGTACCGATTTGAGACAAATAGTTTATAACAAGATAAGGGACGCAATAATAATGGGAATCATCAAGCCGGGAGCAAAACTCTCCGAGACCGAATTGGCACAAACTTTAGCGGTATCCAGAACCCCAATACGAGAGGCCATAAGGCAGCTGGCGCAAACCGGAATTGTAAGGCTCGTCCCAAGGAAGGGAGCTTTTGTTACCCTTCCCACGGAAAAAGACGTAAACGACCTTTACGAAGTAAGGATCGCTCTGGAAACTATAGCTGTAAAAAGGATTTGTAAGAAGGGACCGAAGGAGGAACTACTCCGCTTTAGAGAATACTTCGCCTCTGTTGATCATAGCACCGACCCCAACGCTTTTTTGTTACAAGACACAGCCTTTCATTCCTTCCTGCGCAACTCATGCGATAATAGATTTCTAAACCAATTTTTAATGGAGACATATGATCTAATTCAGCTTTATAGACACTATTCCATAAAGGGTGTAGACCTTAAGGAATCGTCAATGGAACATGTCAGGTTAATAGATGCCATATTGGAAAAAGACGAAGAAGGGGCCATTAGGTTGTTGCAAAATCATTTGGAAGGCGCCCGGGATGCTCTCTTGGCCTTTCTAAAAGATGCCTCACCTGCAGGTGAACCGGATTAGCATAGAATAATGCGGAAATGCTATGCTTTTTACACTTTATAAAATTATAGGTTCCTTCGTCGTACCTCCGGGAATATTGGTCTTGCTATTGTTTATCGCCTCTTTATTGGCCTTTAAGAGGCCTAGAAAGGTTTTTCTCGGATGCCTTTTGCTTTTGATTGCCCTTAGTTTTTACCTTTTAAGCACGCCTATCACCTCCAGAATTGCACTAGGCAGATTGGAGAATATGGTTGCACCTTCTCTGCCTGCAGATAAAGCAGCGATCGTGGTGCTTGGTGGAGGGCAGCGCAGGACCTCGGACCCCGATAAAGCAGAAGTATCGCCACATACATTAATGCGCCTGTTCGGAGGCATAGAGTTGGCCGTGAAGTTCAATTGGCCAATTTTACTGTGTGGCGGATCGTACTCACAGGAAGTACCTGAGGCAATAACGATGTCAAAAAAGGTTAAGGAGCTTTTTCCGGATTTACTGATCTACGAAGAGTCGCAATCAAGAACGACTTGGGAAAATATAGAAAATGCCTCGTCCATTTTGAGGTCTTTGGAACTTAAACATGCGGTCCTCGTCACGCACGGATATCATATGCCTCGGGCACATTTAATCGCCAAGGGGTTGGCTCCCGAAATTAATTGGCACCCCTGTCCCGTGGGCAAAATGGCAGATAACGCTCCGTTGTCGCTTATTGACTTCTTGCCCGGTGCCTCGAGCTTGCATATCAATAGCTTGGCCTTAAAAGAGCATGTTGGAATAATAGCTTATCGAATTAAGCTATTTATTGAACGATGATTAAAGGAAAATCGGTCTAATTTCGATCGCCATCGTTTTTATTGGAATATCTCTTCCATAATTTCTGCAATCTCTTGGAAATGCTCCATTCGTGACCTACATTGCCCGGAAAATAAAAACGCTTTGGAACAGTCATGTACTTTTGGGGAACCCAATGTCTCGGGTCGTCGTGGGGATACACATATCCTTCGCCATGGGATTTAAGATGGAGTGGGACTTCTTGGATTTCGCCCTTTTCTATAGCGTTTAAGGCAGAATCGATGGCCTTGTAAGAACTGTTGCTCTTCTCGGCGCAGGCAAGATAGATTGCACATTCAGACAATATAATCCTCGCCTCGGGCAATCCGACATGGTCCACCGCGCTTGCCGCAGCTTCTGCCAACACCAATGCAAATGGGTTTGCCAACCCAACATCCTCGGCAGCAAATATAAGCATTCTTCTAGCTATAAATCTGATATCCTCTCCGCCGGCCACCATCCTGGCAAGCCAGTAAACGGCTGCATCGGGGTCGGAACCTCTCATGCTTTTTATAAAGGCTGAAATGATATCATAATGCTTGTCCGAGGACTTATCGTATATTTGCAAGGACTTTGGCGCCAATTGAACAACATCTTCCAATGTTACCCTCTTTTTTCCCGAAGCTACAGATGCCAAAACGACCGACTCCAATCGCAGAAGCGCTTGTCTCGCATCGCCACCAGCAGCGCGGGAAATGAAGGCAACAGCCTGCTCGTCTACTTCTACGTCAAACATCCCCACACCCTTTTCTTTATCCCGAAGGGCCCTATATAGAATGCGCTCGATGTCTCGTGGAGCAAGGGGCTTAAGCTCGAATACGATCGCCCTCGAAAGAAGGGTCTTGTTTATTTCAAAATAAGGATTTTCAGTAGTAGTGCCCACTAAAATCAAATCTCCCTTCTCAACTGAAGGGAGCAGGGCGTTTTGTTGTTGTTTGTTGAAATGATAAATTTCATCAATAAAAACTATTGCCGATTTTCCTGCGCGTCTTTTTAGGTTTCTCGCTGTATCAACCACGTCCCGCAGTTGAGCTACTTTAGCAGTTACGGCATTAATTTCGAACAATTTTCTTCCCGTTACGGAAGCCATTACCCTTACTAACGTCGTTTTTCCGCTTCCGGGAGGACCGTAGAGGATACAACTTGGCACCTGTCCGGCTTCGAGCAATCGTCTGAGCGGTTTATCTTTTCCCAGAAGGTGTTCCTGACCGACAAAATCCTCTAACTTGGCAGGACGCATCCTTTCTGCCAAAGGGACCTCTAATCCTCGATCTCCACCGCTTTTATCTTCAATAATATTGCCGACGTAATCTTCAAATAGATCTTTTTGCATTTGACTCATCGAGACAACAACTCCTCGATGAAGGAAATGCTTTCCGACACCCCGTCTGGCAAGTCCAGAGCCTCCCCATCGCTCACAACCTTAGCCAGAGGAAAACGCTTTATGAGAAAATCACTCACAACCTTATCCAAGGGCTCCCAAAGATATTTGGGGTCGATGTAAGGGCTATTTCGCCAACGATCAGCCTCAAGCCTAACCTCATTGTCTATACAAAAGGAGCCTACTCCCATCGGCGCCAGCTTGGTAAGGATTTCAAAAGCGTCATCTCCGACAAGTTTTACCGTCAACCCAAAAGCCCTTTCAAGCCATTTAAAACCCCTTTTACGTACGACAGGCTGGTATTCCCATGGTATTAAAGGTTGCGGATCCCCCAGTGCGTAAAATAAATCTATAACTTCGTTGTATGCTACATCTGCCCAGTTACTCCATTCTTCGTTGGCTCGTCTAACGAGAACAGCCCTCATACATGCACGTCTAGCGCCCACAATATCATACAAAAAATCTCCTATAACGACACATTGATACCACGGTATCTCGAGAAGCTCTGAAGCTTTTAAAAAAACTTGCGGGTCCGGCTTCAATAAGCCGTCATCTCTGGTAATTACGATCGGGGGGAGTTTAATGGAAGCCCTTTTAGCCGCCATGGCGACGCACTTTTTGGTGTTTCGGCTCACTACAGCCCAGGGAATATCATTTTTTTCAAGCCATGATATCAATTCCAAAGCCCCTAAAACCGGTTTGGCTTTTTCAGCGCCCTCAACTTCTATCTTTTCTATTGCCTCATAAAGCGCGGCTCTCTCTGTCGCAGGAAGTCTTGCCGCTTCTTCTAAAATCATAACCCTTTTACCCCCAAAAAAGCGATCGTATATGGGAGTAAAATCCAGTTTCGTTTCAGCCAGGACCCCATCCCAATCGAGTATAAAACCTCTTTGATTAGCCGGATGCCAGTAGGGACCGCTAAAAGACTGCAAATTACCAGCTCCCAAAAATGATATTAAAAATAAAATATTAGAAAAACCCCGCAATGCCGTGCCAAGAAGGCCTTGACCCGATCCTCACCTATTGGTGAGGCCTCCCCGTCCTTAACTTTGGTGACCCTTTAAGGTCTCCTCAGCCGGACAGGAGTCAGCCTCGATCGGTTTTAGTGTTGGCTCAAGGCTCTTCGGCATAGCACGAACACCGCAGGGTTTTTGCACCTATATTATAGCACAAAATGTTCAACAGAAATTATCTGTAAAATACTTTTTAAAACCCTCCAATGCTTTGTTAAACCTTTCCATACATATACAGCTCAATGATTCACCAAAATCGAAGTCAACGCCGGAAACAGACACCATGACCATTTTGGGCATATCAATTCCCATCTGTGCAGCCAAATGTTTTATCCATCCGGGAGTGCAGGTGTGAAGGTTAAGCCCATCGATATCGGCGGAGGGCGTAACTTCGGCTATATTGTAACCATCGGAATATTGATCCACAGACGCATCGACGAAGATGGCGAGATCCTTTCCTTCCAATTCAATTGCTACCTCAGGAAGCAATTGGTGCCCAACCCAAGTAGTTGCTTCATGTCCAATTTCGTTCAGCCATTCAGCAATGGCATGCGCTCCCCTATGCCCTACGCCATCATCCCTCCTGAAGGAATTGCCGTAGCCCAATACGATCACGTTCATCGGCAATTAGCCCCTCACGACCTCTTTAATTACCTCACCAGCGGATGATATCAACTCTAATTTTAACGGCATCTTGCCCACTGCGTGAGTGGAACAGGATAAACAGGGATCGTAAGCACGGATAACATGCTCCAATCTGTTAAACACACCCTCCGGTATATCTCTGCCCTTGATGTATTTCTTGGCCACCGCTTCGACGCCTTTATTCATGGCATAGTTGTTATGGCCAGTCGCTACGATCAAGTTAACCTTCGTGATAACTCCGCTCTCGTTCACCCAATAATGATGAATAAGGGTTCCCCTGGGAGCCTCTATAACTCCTATTCCTTCAGGGTTGATCTCCTTGGATGTAACCCTGAGATCGCTAGATGTAATCTCGGGGTCGGAAAGCAACTGCTCGATACGTTCTATGCCGTAAAGGGCTTCTATCAGTCTTGCGTAGTGGTAGTAAAGCGTATAAGGCACTATGCCGTCATCACTAATTTGCTTGTATAGCGCGTACTCCTCGGAAGCCTGCGGCGTATCGATATTATCTGCAGCATTTAACCTTGCAAGGGGCCCAACCCTATAGGAACCGTGGGGAAATCCCAAAGATTTGTAGAAAGGAAATTTTAAGTAGCTCCAGGGTTCAACGTGCTCTCCTATATATTTAAGATAATCCTTTGGATCGAACTCATCCAAAATCCTTCCTCTTGGCGCTTTAATCCTGATGTTTCCGTCGTAAAGCTCAAGTTTTCCGTCTCGAACCAGGCCCATATAGGCAGTTTCTACAGTTGCAAACTCCTTCGCCTCTTCCTTCCCTTCTTCCAGATAACCTTTAATTAACTTAATCGCTTCCAGCGCTATTGATTTCATTTCGGGAATTTGAGCGGCTATATTATCCCGCTCTTGGGGCGTCAGGCTCCTGTTTACACCGCCAGGAATGCTGTGCCATGGGTGAACTTTTTTGCCTCCCAAAGTTTTTATTATTTCCTGACCAAACTTGCGAAGCAATATCCCCTTTTTCGCAAGCTCCGGATAGCGTTCCGCCAAACCGACCACATTTCTTATCTTCACAGGAGCATCAAAACCTAGCAAAATATCGGGGCTAGACAAATGAAAGAAACTCAGGGCGTGGGATTGAACAATTTGCCCCATATGCATGAGCTCCCTTAGCTTGTGGGCTGCAGGCGTAATGGTAACGCCTAAAATATCGTCGCATGCTTTAGCGGATGCCAAATGATGCGATACAGGGCAGATGCCGCAAATTCGCGGAGTTATCACCGGCATCTCCCTGAAATCCCTTCCTTTGGTAAAGACTTCAAACCCTCTATACTGGGTTACATGAAACCTGGCTTCTTTCACCTCCCCCGCCTCATCAAGCATTACGGTTATCTTCCCGTGTCCTTCTATCCTTGTTACCGGATTAATCTCTAACTTGTAGACCTCAGTCATGGCCATTTCCTCCCCTTCCTCTAATCGTAACGCATCATTTCCGAGGGAACTTTAGGAACACGCCCTGCTAAGAGCTCTTTGAAGACGTAGTATATAGTATCTGCATCAGGCGGACATCCGGGCACGTAAACGTCGACCTTCACCTCATAATCTAAAGGTAATGCCCTTGGAAGCAATTCGGGGATATCCTCGTTAGGTATTATTCCTTCAGGATTAACGGTGCTGGCAGTGTCGATATAGCCCTCTTTTAAAACCCTATCCTTCGGTATAAAATTGCGCATACAATTAATGCCGCCGAATACAGCGCAATCTCCCCATGCAACCAAATACTTACATCTTTCTCTCATTTTTCTGGCTATTTCTAATTCCTCAACGTTACCCAAACCGCCGGATAGCACTCCCACATCGATATCGGGAATGTCCTTTGCGTCTACTATAGGGGAATAAAGTATTTCTACGTTTTTGAATAAATCGACCAATCTTTCATCTATGTCAAGGAAAGACATATGACATCCTGCGCACGCTTCTAACCAATATGTCGCAACTTTTGCCTTAGCCATGGAACTTCACCTCCCAAAAAACTAATTTAATGGAATTATGCGAGCCTCGCTGGCCCGAGCTTGCGATTTAAAAACCTCTTCGCAAGGAGACGTTTCCGGCTTCCCAAGCTTCACGCCCAGCTTCTTTGCAAATTCATCCATCACATAATGCAGCCCCTTTAGATCGCCTTTTGGAGGAACGATTGTATTAAGCTTTCTGCGCTCTCCCTCGATGGTGCAGTAATGACCGCTTCTTTCGTACCACGCAGGTGCTGGCAGAAGTATGTCTGCAAGGTTGACCAAGGGCCTAACTTTAAAAGGAGTTTGGACCACAACAAATCGCGTTGCAGAAATGGCAGCCAAAATTTCTTCCTCCTCGGGAACCATGCCCGTGGAAAAGACGTACATGAAATCCCTTTTTTCTTTGGTAACCCAAGGATCCTCGCTTACTACGGTGTTTCGAGCTCCCAAGCTGTTGGCACTCACCAACAACGGCACCACCCCTAATCCATCCTCGTAGAAAGCCTTCGATGCTATTGCGAGATTGCAGGCTGCGGTAACTAATTCGTGCGATTTCGTTGCCCTGCCTCCAACTACGAAGACGGGTTTCTTAGACGATATAAGCATCAGGGCAACCTCTTCGGCAATCTTCGGATCAAGCCCCATGGCTCTGGCACTTTCTTCTATAGATTCCCTGTAGGACGATAAAGCAGATTCGGCTCCGCTTTCATATTCGCCAAAACCGGCCATTTCAGACGGTCCAGCACTGATCTTGCTGATTATTTCGGCCAAATTTGAGAGGGCCTTTGGAAGCGCCTGTCCCTCGGGCAATTGAACATCCAAATCGACCAAACCGGGGAATTGTGATGCTCCAAAGGAAATATTCAGCAATTTTGCATTCTTGTGCAGGCAAGCAACTCGGATGTAACTTGCAACCACGGGAGCCTCCTTCTGAGGGTCGGCGAACATTGTAACAACAAGATCGCTATCTAAGATGTGATGCGCTGCGGTAAATGGCCTTACACCCTGGTCTTTGAAGGGCATGAATCCCTTGATAAAACCACGGATCACGTCTCCGTCAAAGGAATCGGTATACTTCATCTTCAATGCATCCTTAAAAAGGGTGGAAAAGAGCGTCAACTCCTCGTCCGTACACAGGCTTGAAAGGATCGCTCCGGCTTTCTCCTCTTTATACGCCTTTTTAAACTCTGACGCCGCCAGCTCTAATGCCTCTTCCCATGTTGCCTCACGGTATGTGGCACCCTCTCTTATCAACGGCGTTGTAACCCTTTCCCGTTCCGTCGATTCGGGCAACCACCAACGACCCATGTGACAAAGCTGCCCGCCGTCCGGTTCATCTTGAGCGGTACCTTCAACTCTGACTATGCTGCCCGTGCGGACATAAGTCTTTATCTTGCAACCAACGGCACATAAAGGGCAGACGCTGTCCACCATGGCATCGCAATCGCTACGCCTTCCCCTGTAGGCAAAATCTCTGATAGTGATGGTGCCGGTCGGGCAAGATTGAGCACAGGCTCCACAATTTACGCAGGTGTCGCTTTCCGCCAACCTGTTTCCCAGATCCGCTATAACTTTTGCCTGCCAGCCTCGACGCTCGAGGTCCAAAGCGTGGGCACCAACGATTTCAGAACAAGTCCTGATGCATCTTTGACACAGTATGCAACGGTTATGGTCCATCATCAAATCCGCATCGGTAGCATCTACCTCGAAATCTGAATAAAGGTAGGGAAATCTCACCGAATCCATTTCATGTTCAATGGCCAGTCGCTGCAATTCACAATCGCCACTTTGCGAGCAGAACATACAAAAATGATTTCTTCCTGCAAACAGAAGTTCGAGAACCTGGCGCCTATAGTCTTTTAGCTTTTCGTTTTTCGTAATGACAACCATGCCCTCTTGAGCAGGCGTAGTGCAAGATGGCAACATTTTGGGATTGCCCTCAAGCTGAACTACGCACATCCTGCAGGCTCCTATAGGTGTTAAACCTTTTTGGAAGCATAGGGTGGGAATATAGACGTCGTTCTTGTTAGCGACATCCAATATCGTATCCCCCTGTACTCCCTTGCATTCCTTCCCATCTATGATCAATGTTATCTCTTTCATGCCAATCCTCCTCCGGCTATACTTTTGCGATAGCGCCAAATGGGCAGACCTGCATGCAAGTCCCACATTTGATGCATTTTTCTTGATCTATAAAATAAGGGGTCTGTCGATCACCGCTAATGCATTTGACAGGGCAATTTCTGGCACATAAACCGCACTTTCGACATTTATCTGGATCTACCACGTACTTGATCAACGCCGGACAGACCTTGGCAGGGCAACGTTTTTCCTCTATGTGAGCAAGGTATTCGTCCCGAAAATAGCGAATCGTAGTTATTACAGGGTTTGGAGCTGTTTGCCCTAATCCGCACAGTGAAGTTTCTTTGACCATGTAGGCCAGCTCTTCAAGTTTGCTCAAATCCTCCAACGTTCCCTCGCCTTTGCAAATCTTCTCGAGCATTAACAACATTTGCTTCGTGCCCTCTCTGCAGGGAACGCATTTTCCGCAGGATTCTCGTTGGGTAAATTCCAGGAAAAATCTGGCCACATCTACCATGCAGGTATCTTCGTCCATGACCACCAAACCGCCCGACCCCATAATGGCTCCGGCGCCGGTCAAGGATTCATAATCTATTGGCAGATCGAGATGTTCTTTAGTCAAACAACCTCCGGAGGGACCTCCAATCTGAACGGCTTTAAACTCTTTTCCGTTCAGGATACCGCCACCCAACTCGTATATGATCTCTTTAATGGTTATACCCATTGGAACTTCTATCAAACCGGTGTTCGTTATTTTGCCGGTTAGGGCAAATATCTTGGTTCCTTTAGATTTTTCCGTCCCCATCGAGGCAAACCAATCTGCGCCGTTCAAGATAATTTTGGGGACGTTTGCCCAGGTTTCCACATTGTTTATATTTGTAGGCTTGCCCCACAAACCATGTTGCGCCGGAAACGGCGGCCTTGGCCGAGGCATGCCCCTACGACCTTCGATCGAAGCCATTAAAGCGGTTTCTTCACCGCAGACGAAAGCTCCTGCTCCTTCCTTTAAATGCAGATGAAAGGAAAAATTGGTGCCCATTATGTTATCTCCGAGCAACCCCATCTCCTCGGCCTGAGCAATTGCTATTTTAAGTCTTTTAATGGCAAGGGGATACTCGGCACGACAATAGATATAACCTTCATCAGCACCAATAGCATATGCCCCTAGCGCCATACCTTCTATTACAGAGTGGGGGTCTCCCTCTAAAGTTGACCGGTCCATAAAAGCACCCGGGTCACCCTCGTCGGCATTGCATATGACATATTTTTTATTCCCAGGGGCTTTGCGAGCAAATTCCCACTTCAACCCAGTAGGAAACCCTGCGCCACCCCTGCCTCTCAAACCGGATTTTTTCACTTCATCCAAAACTTCCTCCGGCGTCATTTCCAGGAGAGCCTTCCCCAGGGCTATATAACCATCGCGAGCTATATATTCCTCTATTTTTTCCGGATCTATATAACCACAGTTGCTGAGCACTATGCGATGCTGCTTGCTGTAAAAAGGTATATCTCTATAATACGGAACTTTTTCCATATCTTGGGGCACTGTATAGAGCAACCTTTGAACGATTCGCCCCTTATAGAGATGCTCTTCCACTATTTCGGGCACATCTTCAGGCATTACTCTGCAGTAAAAGGCCCCCTCGGGATAAACGACGACCACGGGCCCCATTTCGCACATACCGTGACAACCCGTCTCTACCAACATCACTTCCCTGTCTAAGCCCTTTTTGACAAGTTCGTCCTTGAAGGCCTTCATTACGCTTGGAGCGCCACTGGCAGTACAGCCTGTTCCCCTGCAAACCAACACATGAGCACGATAAATAGCCATGATCAACTCCCCCTAATCCGTTCTGCCGATAACTTTTTCCCAAACTATATTGCCATTAATCATATGTTCAGCAATAATTCGGGATACGTCTTCGGGTTTTATGTTTCCGTATGTAACCCTTGGCTCGCCCGGCCTGATTATGTCAACCAGCGGTTCGTATTGGCACATGCCTATACAGCCGGTTGTCTCGACGGCTACGTCTTTGATACCGCGTTTGTCAAGCTCGGTTAAGATAGCAGTGAGGACCTCCCTTGCTCCTGCTGCTATTCCGCAAGTGCCCATGCCCACTATTATCTTCTTTTTGCCGCCCGATCGCGCCGAAGTCAGGTCTTTCGATTCTTCTTTAATTTTCCTCAGATCGTCAAGATTTTTGATCTTAGGCAATGTCTTCGCCTCCTTTTTTCTGATTCAATAAATCTATATTTTCCTGAATGTAATCCTTAATCCACAAAACTACCTTGGGAGATTTTAACAATTCTCTATCGCCAAGATGTTCGAGCAAATCATCAAGGTCAAGCATGAAAGAATTTCCGTCAACGTTATACCTAAAGATCCAACGACATTCGGGCCATCCTATGATCAATGTAGCTATAGTGGCCGCAACATCCCCCAATGGCGGGCAATCTATGTGGTCCTTTCTAAAGCCGGCTTCGATTACGGTACCTTCTCCCCTTTTTGATTTGATATCAAAGAAGCCCTCGCAAGCCAAAGCTGCCTGCTTTAAAAAGGGAATCCCAAGCCCAACCTTTCGTTCTTTTCTCGTAGTTGTAAAAGGATCTTCTACTTTGCGCAAAAATTCCTCGTCCATACCGCATCCGTCATCGGACACCCTTAAAACAATCGATTTGTTCCTATTGTCGATCGTAAGCTCAATTAAGACCTTCTTAGCCTTTGCCTTTGCGGAATTTTCGGCGATATCAAGGATATATTGAGAAAGATCCTCCAGCATGGAAGCTTATTCGTACCGATCCAAAATAGACTGTATCTTATCGGGAGTCATGCGCCCGTGCGTATCCTCGTCCACCATCATGACAGGAGCAAGACCGCATGCCCCAAGGCAAGCCACAGGTTCCAGGGTAAAGCGCAAGTCCTCGGTTGTTTCGTTCTCTTCTATCCCCAATGTCTGTTTGATTTTTTCCAAAATCTGCAAACTTCCCCTTACATGACAAGCGGTTCCGCGGCAAACGCGAATTATATGACGCCCCCTGGGTTTTAAATGAAATTGGGCATAAAATGTCGCTACTCCGTAAATCTCGGCTTTTGGCATTTTCAACTCCCTAGATATCGTGAGCAACGCATCTTCAGGCAGATAACCGAATTCCCGCTGAACTTCCTGCAATATGGGAATCAAACCACCCTGTTTACCCTTCCACGGAGCCACTATTTCTTTAGTCTTTTCAACAACATCCACAGTGCCTAATGCCACGATCATCACCACCATTGTATATATTTTTTAAAATCATTTCTCTCCACTTTGTGATGGATATCATATTCCCAAAAAAGAGTCAAGTAGAAAATGTTACGACCACGGCCACTTCACCCTCCTATCATTATATCTATGTAAAGCAAAAAAAACGTCATTAAACGAAGGTTGCTCCAAATAGATGGGCGTCGAGTGACATCTTTGGATGTCGTTAAGTCGATGAGCATCAGAGGATCTGATAATAGAATAATCTAAAACACTTTCCTTCCAGTATAAAGCCTCCTGAGCAGTCAACCTCGCTGACAGCTCCACGGCATCTATATTCATATTAGGATGCAACATCCCGAGCACTGCAAGATACGAATATGCCGGCCTGTCGACGTGGGCTAAAATCGCAATTCCTCCCATGCACTTTGTCTTCTCTATAACATCGTCCACAGATGCATCTATTCCCTGTAGCAGGAGAGTGTCAACTTCTTCCAGTATATTGTTCTCATGATCAATTACTAACTGAAACCCAAACAAATCGGGGTCGTTTTTCACCGGAGCCAATCGTGCCCACACCCAATCCTGGAAAGCAAAAGCCTCCTCGACAGTTTTAAAAAGACATAAGGTATGAATGTCTTCGCGAGATTGAACTTCCAACGCCGGCAAAACTGTCAGCGGCTTATCTTTGGCTGCGTTAATTACAGCGACTGAATTTGCCGCCGCATTATGATCAGCTATAGCTATTATATCAATCCCTTCATCCAAACACCTGCCTACTATATCCGCTGCTCCCATCTCAAGTTCGGCACAAGGCGATAATACAGTATGAACATGCAGGTCCATCCAATAAAGGTGCATGACTTCAATCTTTTATTCCCAGCTCGTACAGCT
This sequence comes from Acetomicrobium thermoterrenum DSM 13490, assembly GCF_900107215.1. Lineage (NCBI taxonomy): Bacteria > Thermotogati > Synergistota > Synergistia > Synergistales > Acetomicrobiaceae > Acetomicrobium > Acetomicrobium thermoterrenum. The sequence goes on from NZ_FNPD01000004.1 coordinate 137,314, forward strand.
TGCCGCAAAGATTGAATGCATCCTGTTTGGAAGATGTAAGAGTAATATTTTCCTTCCGACAGCTGTCTATAAGTTCTTGAAGCGGTTCACGTCCTGATGCTAGCACGATGAATGGGATGTCTTTCAAAACAGCGACAGCAGCCACGTTAACATGGTTTTGAATAGTAACCCACACTGCTCCCTCCGGTGCCGTTCTCATTATAAAGCTCAAAAGATCTCCAACAACCCCCTGATGCACTTCTTTGTCAAGGTCGCCTTGAACATGCACATTCAATTCTAACTTTTCGCATATTTCCTTCACCTTCATGATTTCCCCTCCGGCGTCATTGTATGTACCAACCTCTTTGAAAGGTCGTAAATTTCCTTGGACAAATCTGCAATGCGTTCTTTTAATCTGAAGATGCAATCATCGAGCGAACCTTCGCCCTTTACGATATCTTCAGCCATAACCCTGCATGAGGGTCTGCCGCAGGTCCCGCAATCGAGGTGTGGGAGATCAGCGTAGACAGCGTGTAGTTGCTTCAATCTTTCCATAGCCTTTGCCAGATCCTCTCCTAAAGGCATCTGTTCAATGGGAACAATTCTTTCTCTGAGAGACCAAATCTTCGCATCGTAGATCGACTCGAGCTCCTCCCTGTTTTCCTCATTAAAATCAAAATCAATTTCCATGTTATCAATCTTGATACGGCTCAAAAAACGAGATTCGGCATTTCCTATGCCGCCTATGCATCCCAAATCGCAAACCCTGGCTTCGATGTAGTCGATACCTCTGAGTTTTCCCAATTCCATTTCCTGAAAAAGGTTAATCACGTTTCGCAACCCATCCACTTCAAGAGTTTTAATGGGCCTGCTTGAAAAACTGCGGACGTGCATTGACTCACCTCCGGTCTTAGCCCATGCTATCCAGCGTGGAGCATGGAATGGATAATCGACGGACACCTTTTTGGATGGGTCACCAGAGCCTATTAACACCTCTCGGGCAAGTTTAGACGTGGAAATGGCAAATTCAGCAGAACTTATATCCCTTCCAACGGGAGAACGTACCATGGCAATTCGCGCAGGACAGGATGAAACCAAGGTAACGGGGTCTCGCCTTTTCGACCTCGCTCTCCAAAGATCTATGCTCGTCTCTAGGGGAGATTCTACCTGCACGAGATGGGGAATAAGTTCATGGAATTTGATCTGAATCAACCTGACAACGGCAGGACAGTAAGTTGAAATAAGAGGCCTCAGGTTATCTGAAGAACTTTCTATGGCTCTTGCTACAGCCAAAGCCGTGACATCGTAAGCCGCTTCATATTCGTCAAAGATCGGCTCGAAGTTCAATTCAAATAGGGCTTGTGCCATCAACTCAGGGATGGGCGGCCAAGAAAACTGCGTGCAGAAGGAAGGGTCTGTAACCAACGTCATGGGGCGTTTGCTCAGTATATAATCCCATTCATCCTCCTCAAGCAATAATGCTCTATGCGTGCATCGTCTCAGACACTCGCCGCAAGCAATACAAATTTCGCTTAAAATACGAACTTTACCCTCTATGACCCTCATGGCCTCAGTGGGACATGATTTAATACAGTTGACACATCCTCTACAGGATGTTTCTACGATTTTCACGCCGTGAGCCAAATAACTCACCGTCCTTTATTAAGGTATATAACTGCACGTAATTTTGTACCCTTCCCCGGCACTGTGTCTATATACAATTCATCGGCATTTCTTTTGATATTGGGCAGGCCCATTCCTGCTCCGAAGCCCATTTCCCTTATAAAGTCGGGGGCAGAAGAATAACCTTCCTGCATCGCCAACTCCAGGTCCTCGATTCCCGGGCCCTCGTCTTCAGCCATTATGGTAACTTTATCCTCCTCAACTTGGAGGCGCATAACTCCACCGCCGCCATGTATCACAATGTTCATTTCCGCTTCGTAAACGACGATAGCTGCCCTACGGCAAATTTCGGGAGGCAATCCGAGAGATTTTAACGTTTCCTTAAACTGGGTGGCTGTTTCTCCTGCAGCCAGAAAATCCAGGGGCTTAACTTCTAACTCCAACACTAGCGGTTCGCTCAATTTAACTCGACTCCTTGTGAAGAATAGGACATGGTTTTAAACCGGCTTGATATAATAATCCGCAGGTTTCAAACATGCTCTTCTGACATAATAAAATAGGTATATCTAGCTTTTTGGCTAGGACAACCGCCTCTTCCAAGGGCCTCTTATTTCTTACAAACACAATACCGGTCATATCCAACATTGTCGCCGTCCGGATGATTTGAATATTTGTTAAGCCCGTTATTAAAAGCGAAGTTGCCAACGCAAAGGCAAGGACATCGCTCATTAGATCCGATGCAAAGGCATACTCGACTTCGCTATCCATTGCTGCAGTGTCAAATAATCTACTGGCCTGCAATATTTTTTCGATTTCGGATATCTTCATCCAATCTGACCTCCCGGAGGCAATTGAAATGTTAATGTTATAGTAATAACTATAGCATAATTTTTGGCCTGAGTGTATTTAATATCAAAGGGGCAAAAGCGACTTACTATATCCCCACATGATATAATTCTTGAGTCTATGTTAATAATCGTTTTATACTTTCTACGCAATCAGAGTGAAGGAGTGGTAGATTAATGGTTGAATCTTACAGCAGAAATGACGCAATGAATTACAATATACCCGTAGGCTCATCGCTTACACATCTGATGGAAATGGACCCTGCCTTTAGAACCGTTGCCTATTTTTCAATGGAAATTGGCGTCATGAACGACATTCCCACCTATGCGGGCGGATTGGGAATTTTAGCCGGCGATGTGCTGAAAAGTGCAGCCGACCTCGGAGTACCTATTGTAGGGGTTACGCTCCTATATAAACAGGGATATTTCAAACAAAGGATCGACGAACAGGGACGACAAATTGAGGAACCCTTTCAATGGGAACCAGGTAAAAATCTAACCTTACTTCCTAATGAAGTAAACGTCGATATAGAGGGCAATTCGGTATACGTACGTGTTTGGGTATATGAAATTGTCGGGGAGACGGGGTATGTTGTACCTGTCTATTTTCTCGATACCGATTATGAAAAAAATGCCCCCGAGTATAGAAACCTTACTTGGTATTTGTACGGAGGAGACCTCAGATACAGATTGTGCCAAGAGATGATTTTAGGAATAGGGGGTCTAAGAATCCTAAGAGATCTGGGTTACAATAATATAAAGACTTTTCATCTTAATGAAGGTCATGCAGGCTTTCTGGCTTTAGAACTTCTTAGAGAACAGGGTTATATCGATTTCGAAAAAATTAAGGAACAGGTGGTCTTCACTTCGCATACTCCAGTGGCAGCAGGACACGATTATTTTTCCTTTGACCTAATAGAGAGAACCATGTCGCCAGTATTCGTAGATTATTTAAAACAGATGATGCCTAACGGCGGCGTTTCAATGGTCGATTTCGGACTCAAGTACAGCAAATACATAAATGGTGTATCAAAAAAACACAGAGACGTAAGCAGAAAGCTTTATAATACCGAAAACATAGACTACATAACCAACGGCGTTCATTCAAAAAGCTGGACATCTTCAAGTATGCAAAGGATTTTTGACCAAAACATTCCGGGGTGGAGAAATGACCCGTCCAGATTGGTCATGGCAAGCAAATTGGGCGATAATGAAATTTGGAAAGCCCATCAGGCAAACAAAATGCATCTTCTATCCAAGGTGCTCGAGAAAACCGGAATAGAGCTGGACACTGAAATCCTCACTATAGGCTTCGCCAGAAGAGCAGTAGCGTACAAAAGAGCCGATCTCATCTTTAAAGACATAAATAGATTAATTGACATATGCGCCGGCAAAGTACAACTAATATTCTCGGGAAAGGCGCATCCTTCCGACGAAGACGGCAAAAAAATGATACAGCGCGTGATAGAGATCTCTAAAGAGATTTCCGATAGAATCCCGGTAGTTTTCTTGGATAATTACGACATGGAGCTGGCCGCTCTGCTCACCTCCGGGGTTGACGTATGGCTCAACACGCCCATTAGACCCCGTGAAGCTTCGGGAACTAGCGGAATGAAGTGTTCCCATAACGGAGTATTAAATTTATCCATATTGGACGGATGGTGGGTTGAAGGTTGGATAGAAGACATAACGGGGTGGGCAATAGGGCCTGAACCAAAAGAAGTGGAGCTTGTAAATTACGACGAGTCCCAAGACGCGGATGCGTTATACAAAGTGCTTGAGCAAAAGGTCATTCCATTGTATTATCAAAATAAAGACAAATGGATTTCAATGATGAAAAATACGATTTCCTTAAATGCCAGCTATTTCAATACTCATCGAGTTGTAAGAGAATATTGCGAAAAAGCCTATGGCATACACCCAAAATATTACTAAATTAAAGTGAAGTGGTAAGAGGTGTCTTCGCCTTTCAAAAAAATAAAAGTGCTTCACGTTGCTTCAGAAATGCACCCCCTCGCAAAAAAAGGAGGACTGGGCGACGTCGTCGGCTCCCTACCCAAAGCACAAAGAGAACTTGGCATCGACAGCAGGGTTTTGTTGCCCCTCTACCCCGGAGTTATGGATCGCATCATTGGGAAGGCAAAAAAATTACCGCGCAAGCTTTATCTTCCTTTAGAGTGGAGGGTATTTCCTGCCCGACTATGGCATACCGATGTCCAGGAGGTCCCTGTCTACCTTCTGGACATCGAAGATATATCCTTTTCGGCAGATGTATATCCAAATCAATTGGACATGAACTCGGTAAGACCTTTTTTCCTTCTCTCCTTGGCTGCAATGGAATTTAAAAAGGCAACCAACTGGAATCCACATATATTTCACATTCACGATTGGCCTACCTCTATGGTAGCAACTGTTCTTAAATGGCACATGTATTATTCGACATTATCCAACCATTATGATACCGTTCTCACAATACACAACCTTGCTCACCAAGGAATCGTTCAGGAAACGAACTTAATTCAATGGGGAATCCCAAAAGAGGCTTTTAATATAGAAGGGTTGGAATACTACGGAATGACCAACTTTTTAAAGGGCGGAATTATAGCTTCCGACATGGTCACGACAGTCTCGCCCCGCTATTCCTGGGAAATACAGACTAGGGAATATGGAATGGGCTTGGATGGTGTTTTAAAAAAGTACAACAGTAAGCTAAAGGGCATACTCAACGGGATCGATTACTCCTATTGGAATCCCAAAACAGATCCTCTTATTCCAGCACATTACGACGTGAACGACATTGCCCCGAAAAGAGAATGCAAAAAATCCTTATTATCCCGATGCGGCTGGGAAGACGATGGTTCACCAATTTTAATATATATAGGCAGACTCGCGGAACAAAAGGGCTTGGATATATTATTGCCCTCCATAGAAGCCATTCCGGGTCATGGTTGCAAGTTGATCGTTTTAGGCGAAGGAAGCGAAATTTACGAAAGAGCTCTATTGGATATGTGCTTGCAATTTCCAGACAGCCTATTCGTTAAAATAGGATATGATGAGGAGCTATCGCACCTCATGTATGCAGGAGGAGATATGCTCGTAATGCCTTCATATTTCGAACCCTGCGGTTTATCTCAATTAATTGCCATGCGATATGGAACAGTTCCCATTTGTCGTGCTACAGGAGGGCTTGCAGACACAGTTATAGATGCCGATTCCGCATCGGATGGAACCGGTTTTTTATTCAGTTCTTACGATAGCGAGGCTTTCTTGCGAGCTATTGGAAGGGCTTTGGCGTCTTGGAACTCTCCAAATCATTGGAATCGAATTATATCAAACTGCATGAAAGTCGACTTTTCTTGGTCCAAATCCTCACGAGAATACGCAAATCTATACCTCGAACTGCTGGGAGTCCCGGAAGGCGAAAACAAAAATCTATTGCTTTAGTCTTGTCATATAACCTAATAACAGGGTATAGTTATAAGCATATATAGTACACCTTAGAAATTATTTATGGGGGTGGCATTTTTGATCTATGGAAAGTACGGGAGGGTGTTGGGCATAGTTCTAGCAGGTGGTCGAGGCCAGAGACTTTCCCCCTTGACAAGACACCGCGCAAAGCCGGCAGTTCATTTTGCAGCCAAATATAGGATAGTAGATTTCGCCCTTTCCAACTTAGTTAACAGCGGAGTCTTCTCCATATACGTCCTCGTCCAATTTCGAAGCCAGTCATTGAACGAGCACATTGAAAGAGGGTGGCAGTTTGGAGGCGCCTTGAGAGGCAGAGACTTCTTTATAACTGTTGTACCCGCGCAAATGTGGACCGGCGAGCATTGGTACAAAGGAACGGCCGATGCCGTCTTTCAAAATCTACACCTGATCACCATTTACAATGCCGACCGTATTTGCGTATTCGCCGCCGATCATGTATATAAGATGGACATAGAACAAATGATGCAAAAACATATAGAACAAAAGGCGGATTGCACGGTAGCCGCTTACGAAGTGCCGGTCGGCGAAGCGTCTGCCTTTGGATGCCTGAAAACGGACGAAGATGGTTTTGTCGTAGAATTCCTGGAAAAGCCGAAGAACCCGCCCGAAATTCCAAACCGGCCCGGATTTAGCTTTGTTTCCATGGGCAATTACATCTTCGAAAGGGAAATTTTAGAAGAAGTATTAGTTGAAGATGCAAATGATCCCGACAGCAGTCATGATTTCGGAAAAGATATATTGCCGAAACTATACAAAAACCATAAAGTATTGTCCTACGATTTTAAAACAAATGCCATCCCGGGAAATGATAAGCCATATTGGAAAGACGTAGGAACGATCAAAACTTACTGGCAGGCGCATATGGACCTGCTCAAGGAAAATGCGGATTTAAATCTTTTCAACCCGCAATGGCCGATCAGAACCGTATCCTATGCCGACCCTCCAGGGTTCACCTTCTCCGTGGACAACTCCTCAAGCAGCGTGGAAGACGCGCTTCGCGCGGAGGGAAGTCAAGTAATCGGGGCAACCGTAAAAAGATCGGTTTTGTCGAGAAACTGCGTTATAAAGCCCGGCGCCTACGTTGAGGAATGTATAATAGGAAGAGGAGTAGTCATTGGGGAACGGTGTCGATTGAGAAGGGTCATTGTGGATGCCCAAAACGTTATCCCCCCGGACACTGAAATAGGATTTGATGAAAATTTGGATCGTCAAAGATATCACGTCGACCCCTCGGGTATAGTGGTCGTCCCGATGCCCGCCATACAACTTAGAGCAAAGGTGAATTTCCCCTACCCAGATTCAGGAATTTAATATATACTACCCGAGTAAATTTTTTATAGGAGGAAGATTAATGACACAGAGGAACACCTGCGAAGAAGTAAAAAAACTTTTGGATATGGCTAATTCAACAGACAACCATGAGGAAGCAACAAGGCTTGCAAATAAAGTCCTCGAGCTGGCCCCGACAAATTGCGAGGCTTTGCTGTTACTGGCAGATAATGCCATATCCGATGGCGATATGGAAAAGAATCGCTTTTATCTCAACCGGATAATCGAAAACTACGAGAAAGGACAATCCAAAGACAATACGAGAGATACGGAAGATGCGAATGACGAAATTTACCTTTCCGCCCTTGAAAGGCTTGCCTTTTCGCTTTCCTTCGACGATCGCCACGAAGAAGCAATGTCGGTTGCCCAAAAATTGCTAGAGATAGATGTAGAAGGAAAAACTACGGCCAAAGATACGATTTATCGGTCGTTGTTGATGATGGACCGCTACAGAGAAATATTGGAGATGATCTGCCAGGAGGAAAACCCTTCAGCCGTTGCTCTGCACGCAAAGGCGATAGCTCTATATCAATTGGACGGAATGAGCTGGAACTCTTACGAAGCCTTGGTCAGCGCATTGGAAGGTGATCCGGATGCTCCTTTCTATGCTTTGGGCATTTGGGATGAGCCTGAGGAACCTGACGAAGAGGAAGTTCAATCCATGCTGACAGCATTGTATATAGTAGAACCATGGGCCAAATCTGACGAACTCATCGACTGGATAACCCATATTACCATCGCCTTCGGTTTTTTCACCCAACGTCTTCCGGAGGATTTTCTCCAGGTTATGGAATTAAGCGAAACCGGAAGTATGGCAAGGCAAGAATTAGACGAATTAAAGGAAATAATCGACGAAATGCAAAAAGTGGAAGCCGTAAGGGATCACGACTTCAAAGGTATAGATCGCATAGTCTTCGATGCCCTGCGCTTCAGACGTAAATATTAAAACCCAAAAAAGGATTAAACCGTTATAGCAGGCAAATTATTCCACAGGGTAAGCCGTGGAATCGTATGGCTTTCGTCAATACGGGAAGCGTATTCAACGTCGTTCCATAGGCCCAAATCCTTCAAGCTTAATGCGTGCTCTGCATCCGTCAGGGCACGCATTAAATTTTTATCGTAATATTCCCAAGTGGCTATCGCTATCTTTGCTCCATCGTTTAACTTCAAACTTTGGATTTTATTCTTTGTAATTTCCGCCATCATACCGGCACAGGCGGTGTCATCTATCATTGCTCGGTTGAACCTGCCGGCGCAAAGTATGCCTATTTTGTTGCCCCTTTCGATAGCAGCTTCAACTACAGCGGTGGCGTTTCTGGAGCAGCCTGCAAACACGATATCCGAAGAAGCCGCAGCGCGTAACAATGCTTTAGTTCCGTTGGTAGTCGTCATTATGGCCCCGTGAAAATCTCTTAGGTTATATCGAAGCAATTCAATCGGAGAATTGCCGCAATCGAAACCGGGAGGAGGAAGGCTTTTTCTTTCTCCCATTAAAAGCCATTTTCCGCCAAGTTTAGACTTTAGGCTGTAGGCCTCTTCTACATCTTCTACAGGCAAAAGGACCTTGCCGCCCATCTCAAAAAATGTCACTATTGTCGTGGTAGCCCGTAAGATATCGACCACGATCCAAGTATCTATGCGATCCAGGTCACCGGAGGGGTTTAGCACAACCGTCAGTTGAACCGACATTTTTAATCTCCTGTGCAACAAATTTGTTTATTTTTACCTTCGCTTGTAACATAATACAGATATCACATAAATAACAGGAGGGTCAATCATGGCAGAAATTAAATTAAAGGGTACTCCCCTATCTCCTGGTCTTTCCTATGGATACGCTTTTACATACACGACCATACCCTTTGAGCAAAGAAACATCGTCATTAAAACCGAAGACATCGAAAAAGAGCTATCCCGCCTAAAGGAAGCCATTAAAAAAACGAGGGAATCCCTCGAAAAACTGAAGGATAGAACCAAAAAGAAGCTGGGAGAGGAGAAGGCGGGAATTATAGAGGCTCACATGCTGATGCTTGAAGACCCCATGTTCATTCAAGAAATTGAAAACACCATAAAAGAAGGCCATTCTGCAGAGGACGCCGTTTACACGGCCACTATGAAGATAAAAAAGATGTTTGAAGATATACCTGACCCCTATTTAAGAGAAAGGGCTGCAGACGTAGAAGATGTGGGCAGCAGGCTATTCAGAAACTTATTGGGAGCAAAAGATCTTGAATCGATGGGACGAGAGGAATCAACTATAGTCGTCGCCAGCGACCTGGCTCCCTCGGAATTAATCGCCATATCGGGAAACAATGTCGTCGGCTTAGTGCTCCTACACGGAGGCCCAACATCTCACATGGCCATAATAGCCAAGTCATTAGATTTGCCGGCTGTATCCGGAATAGATATAAGCACAATCTCCGACAATAACGTTATCATAATCGACGGCACAAAAGGGGAAGTAACGATAAATCCCTCTCCTGAAACGCTTTCGCAGGTCAAAAGAAAGGTAGAGGAACTCAAAAAAGAGCAAGAGGAAGCCATGAGCCTAAAAGATGCTCCTGCAATCACCTCAGACGGTTTCAAGCTAGAGTTGTGGGGCAACATAGCTCATCCAAACGAGGTGAGCAGCGTTTTATCCTTTGGAGGAAAGGGTATAGGTTTATTCCGAACGGAATTTCTTTTCATGAACAGAAACAATCCTCCCGGTGAAGATGAGCAATTTGAAGCCTATAGCAAGGCTTTGGCGGAAATGAACCCCAACCCTGTAGTAATCAGAACGATGGATGCCGGCGGTGATAAGGAGATTCCATATCTCAACATACCGAAGGAAGACAATCCCTTTTTGGGCTATCGCGCCATTCGGATTGGCATCACCGAGGAAGGTTTGCTTTTGACACAACTCCGGGCTTTACTGAGAAGCGCAACCTACGGAAATCTTTACATAATGTTCCCTATGATCTCTTCTCTATGGGAGGTAAAAAGGGCAAAAGACCTGCTCCGAAAAGCAGCCCGACAACTGAAGGAGGAGGGAATAGAACAGGGATCGGCAAAAATAGGAATAATGATAGAAATACCCTCCGCAGCTCTTATGGCAGATGAGCTTGCAAAGGAGGTTGACTTCTTCTCCATTGGAACCAACGATTTAACTCAATATACATTGGCAGTGGACAGAGGAAACGCGAAGATATCCCGATGGTACGATCACCTGCATCCTGCAGTTCTCAAGCTTATCGACATGACTGCAAAGGCAGCAAAAAAACACAAAATTGAGCTTGGAATGTGTGGCGAAATGGCCGGCGACCCTTTAGCTCTTCCAATACTCATTGGGATGGAGTTCGACGAACTTTCTATGTCACCTCCGGCAATTCCAAAGATCAAAAGACTTACACGAAAAACCAGCTTGGGAAGAGCTAAAGAGATTACGCAAAAAGCTTTGTTGATGAAAGATGCAACAGAAGTGCGCACCTTTCTTGAGGAGATGACATCTCAATTATGACCGAAAAAATGGAGATCATATCTCATTGCGCGCGAGGATCTTTCGGAGACAAAAGGGTCTTGATCCAGGGGTACATTATTTCAAAGTCATTTCCCCTGGTCTTGCTTTTGCACGGAGTGCACGGCTGCGCCAATCTGGCAGAGGGAAACAAATACGGCGTTCTGGCACGCTTGCTTGCGCAGGAATCCATAAATGTCCTGACCATTGAAACCAGCAGAAAAACCAGAGACAGGGATGCCTATGGCAACGATAGAAACAGATGGATAATGGATGCCTTTAAGGGAAAAACCTATGCCATGGACTTATTTGACGTGGCGAGTGCTATTTCGTTCATACATGATGATCTCAGATGGCCTGAGTTATGGCTATGGGGTTTTTCTCTGGGAGGTTTGCATTTTCTGATTTTGACGGGCGGAATTTATAAAAAAGTTTTAGAACGGGCTGGCCTGAAAAACCCTATAACCACCTTTCCCAAGATCGAAGGTTTGATACTCTCCGGGAGCGGAGACGAGATACGCCCGGAAAACGGGCCGTCGTTTCACGAGCCTATTTTGGACTCTCTGCCCTGTCAAGAAATGCTTCTGGAGGCAGCGAAAAATACGAATGCGGAAAATGTCTATGCCTTTTACGGCAGCCTTGATGAAACCTTTGCTAAGGAAGCATGTAGGAGGCTGTTTGAATTAACGCCCACAAAACGAGACTTCATCGTCCTCGAAGGAGTTGACCATTCTTTTAGAACTGTTAACGGCATTCCTTCGATATCGCCTTTAATCGATATGGTAAATTACCTAAAGAAGCATATTCTAAAAAATCCAGGGCCAACCCGGTGAAATGTCAAGAAAAGCCAATATTTTGGCTCCAAAAAGGAAGGTGCAAAAGGAGCCGATAGCAAAAAAGGGGACCATGGGGAGATGATCTTTTCTTCCGACTTTATGTACAAGCAATAACGATAAGGCTGTCAAACCGCCGCACATGAAACTTATGTAGAGCGCAAGACAACCCATCCATGTCCCCATTGCCCCGCCAATTGCAGCAGCAACTATCGCATCGCCCGAACCCATGCCGCCTTTGCTGACGTACATAATAAGTAGGATCAAAAAACCACATATGCAAGCACCTAATATGCCGTTCCAAAAAATTTGCCAACTCACAAAAACCCTCAAGAGCAATCCAATTGCAAAAAAGGGCAAAACCAGCCAGTCGTAAACATAACCCGAATACATGTCTGTCAAAGAAGATAGAAAAAGGCAGCTCCAAAGCACAAAAGACAATATAAAAGCATAGGTAGGCCCATAAAGCCAGGCTAAAACAAGCATCGAAAATCCCATTATCAATTCGACCAACAAATAACTAATCCCGATCTTTGCATTACATCCTCTACATCTACCTTTGAGAAATACATAAGACAATAGGGGGATTAAATCCATAAAGCTGAGCGTTCTGCCACAGCTTTCGCAGACAGAACGCTCCCTTCCCCACCACTTCTTCCCCTCAATAGTCCTCTGTGCTACTACATTCAAAAAGGAACCGTATGCCAATCCAAAGATAAAACTCGTCAAACGGAACATCCCAATCATTAAGCTATCCACCTAATCTATCGCTAAAATCTATTTTACAGAAAAAGTTTACATCAAACTTGTTCAGCAACGTAACATCACTTTATGACGTATAGGGTACCTCTCATCGTAGCAAAAACGACTGCTCCCTCTCCCAAAGACGGATCGGCCACGATGTCACTGTCCGCTTCATACTTCCACAGCAAATCTCCGCTATTGGAATCTATAGCGTAAAAATAGCCATCGTTGCTCCCGAAGAAAAGCACGCCGCCAGCATATACGGGCGAAGAGTTTATCGGGCTACCAACTTCGTAGCTCCATACAACGTCACCCTTATCTGCGCTCACGGCATATAATTTTCCATCCTGACCTCCTATGTATAATGTTCCCCTAACGTATGCCGGAGAAGAGCCGAGGGGTGCCCCAATGTACTTATGCCATAGAGGCACGACACCCTTTAATTTTACGGCACGAACATAACCGTTATCGGTTATATAATAGACCTTTCCGTCAACATATAGAGGGGCTCCCTTCATTGCTCCCTCTGTATTGCCTCCCCAACGCTCGCTGCCGCTTTTTGGGTCTAGCGCATGAAATCGTCCTCCAAAGCTTCCCACAAACACAAATCCTTCAGCTATTGCCGGAATACTTTGAAAGCCCCTATAAGCTTGAAACTGCCATTTATATCCTCCATTTTGGGAATTAAGAGCGTAGAAACTGCCTTCGTTGCATCCGACGTAAACGGTATCGCCAAAGACAAAAGTTCCCGACATCACAGGGCCATCTACCTTAGCATTCCAAATGAAAATGCCGGACTTTTTGTCGAGAGCATACACATTTCCAGCGAAGGTTCCCACATATACTTTTTTATCATCGGTGGAAACAGGTCCCAGAATGGAACCATCGCACTGGTATTTCCATTTTACCTCTCCGCTATTAAGAGATATAGCATACACTTCTCCATTATGGTTCCCTACATATATAGTTCCGCTATCCACGACAGGGGCACCCGTTATCTTTGATCCCGTTTCCAGCTTCCATGAGAATATGCCTTTCGGAAGTTCTTTTATTGGGAAATTGCCGGTATTTTGCAAATCACCCCTGGCCGGAAAAGCAAAGACGCTTCCTGCATTGCCCAATATGAACATCAAAGAAATCACCAAGGCGATCGTCCAAGTCACACTTATTTTTTTCATAACCCATCACCCCTTTTGAAAGGATATTTTGATATATATGCTACTCTATCCAACTTACTTTTTTATTTTAAATTATACTTTACAAAACACATCGGTCAATTTAATTAATTTGTAGCTACGATATATTGACATAATGTTATGCCGCCCGTTGTCCCTGAAGAGAGATCAACGCAATAATTTCAACTAAGCTCTTGTCTGACCGGGGTAGTATGTGATATAAGTTTTATTTATATTGTTACTCTTTGGAGGTGTAGTACATGGAAAGGCCAACTTCTTATTTTGGACATCATGTCTTCAATGAAAAAGTAATGCGCGAACGTTTGCCCAAGAACGTCTTCGAACAACTGACCAGCGCCATTAACGGAGGACCACATAAACTTAACATTAAAATTGCAGATGTAGTGGCAGCTGCCATGAAGGAGTGGGCTACGTCGCTTGGAGCAACGCATTATGCCCATTGGTTTCATCCAAGGACAGAACTCACGGCCGAAAAACATATGGCATTTCTTTCGTTAGACGATAAAGGGGCTCCACTTGAGGCTTTTACGGGAAGCGAGCTTATACAAAGCGAACCTGACGCGTCATCTCTCCCCTCTGGAGGAATGAGAAGCACCTTTGAGGCAAGGGGCTACACCGCCTGGGACCCCACCAGCCCGGCTTTCGTCATGCTCACCGAAAAGGGAGGTACGCTTTGCATACCATCTATTTTCCTTTCTTGGGACGGGACGCCTCTGGACATGAAAATGCCCCTCCTTAAAGCAATAGCCGCCATAGAAACGAGAGCTATTCGTTTGCTCAGATTATTCGGCAACAGGGGAGTTCATTGGGTAAAAGTAACCGTCGGTGCCGAACAGGAGTTTTTTTTGGTAGAAGACAGCCTGGCCAGGAAACGCCCAGATTTAGTATTGTGCGGACGCACGTTATTGGGATGTCCCCCACCCAAAGGACAACAGCTGGAAGACCACTATTTTGGAGCAATTCATCCCCGAGTGTTGACTTACATGGAAGATGTCGAGGCTGAACTACACAAACTTGGCATTGCCATAAAAACCAGACACGACGAGGTGGCACCATGTCAATTCGAATTTGCTCCCCAATTCACGGATGCTAATCTAGCTACCGATCAAAATCAGCTAATGATGACCGTCATGAAACGAATAGCACCTCATCATGGATTTAAATTACTCTTGCACGAAAAGCCCTTCGCAGGAATAAACGGCAGCGGAAAGCATACCAATATATCTTTGATGGATAGCGATGGTTATAACCTATTGGAACCAACCAACAACCAAAGAAAAAACGTGCAATTTCTGGCTTTCGTGGGAGCTCTTATACTTGGAATTTCCAAATACAGCTCTTTGCTCAGGGCATCCGTAGCCTCTCCCGGCAACATGCACAGACTAGGCGGATTCGAGGCACCCCCTGCTATTATGAGCGTATATCTCGGAAGCACACTGACAAACGTCTTGGAACGTCTGGAGGAAGGTTTTCCGGAAGAGATACCGACGAGTGGAATTATTGATCTAGGTCTGGCAAAACTCCCCACGCTGAAAAAGGAGAATTCCGATCGTAACCGAACAGCTCCCCTTGCATTTACGGGAAACAAATTTGAGTTTCGCGCCACAGGGGCATCCCAATCTATAGCAGGTCCGCTGACAATGCTCCTCGCCGTATGGGCTTGGGGGATAGAGGAGGTATCCAACAGAATAGAAAGTCGACTCGGAAATAGTGACATAACGGATGCCACCTTAGACGTGATGCGCGATATAGCTAAAGAAAGCGCTAAAGTGCGTTTTGAAGGCAATTGTTACGACAAGGCATGGCACGACGAAGCTGTGCGTCGCGACCTTCCCATTGCCACCACAACTCCCGACGCTTTATCCTACTATTTAATTCCCGAAAATAGAGCACTGCTTTCCAGTCTTTCTATCATGACCGACAGGGAAATAGTTGCTTATTACGAAACAAGACTTGAACAATATGTTAAAACGCTAGATGTCGAAATGGCCGTCATGGAAGACATGATACGACATGCAATACTTCCCTCTATCTCAAAGCAGGTAGCGCTGGAAGGAAAGGCATTTGAAAAAGCAACTTCCATACTCGACGGCAATTTCGAAAGCTGGAAGGGTAAGATCAAATCATTGTGTGACGCTAAAGAACAACTTTACCATAGGCTTGAGCAATTAAGAAATCTTCGATATAGAATTTCGAATTGTAGCCTCGAAGAAAGTTCTTCTTTGATAACCAACGAGGGAATTTCTTTGATGAATGAAATACGTTCACTGAGCGATGCCGCAGAACTTTGGATCGATGATATGATTCAGCCCTATCCCTCCTATCGCGATTTGCTTGTGATACAATAACTACGATAGGAAAGTTCTAATCTATAAAACAGGCGGTGATACTGATGACGAAAAAAATATTAGTTGGAGTAGACCTGAGTAAAATGTCAGAATCTTTGATAACGTACTCTCATAACATTGCGCACAGACTCAATGACGAAATAATCTATCTTCATGTCCTGCCTCGCCTGTCTTCCATATGGCGCGGTTATGAGCCGTGGATACCGCCACAGATAGGAGATGAAGTCAAACAAATAGCCCACAAAAAAATCTCCTACTGGATCCAGAAAGCCGAGGCACAAATTAAAGATATCCCTTCTCATGAGCACACCATATTAATTGAGGAGGGATCGCCCGGGGAAGTTATCATAAGCAAAGCCCGTGAAATGGGAGTTTCTCTTATAATCGTGGGGTACAAAGGACACAGCACTATGGAACACATCTTGGTCGGGAGCACAACTACAGCTATCGCACGCCATGCGCCCTGTTCAGTCTTGATCTACAGACCTGGTTTCGAAGTAATTTAAGGCAAATCAATTAGCGTACGTGAAGCAGGGATATCATCTGATATTCTTCAACCGTCGCGAAATACCTTCCTCTTCTTTTATCATCTGAAGGATATCCTCGGCAGACATCTTTTCTAAATATATTGCTTCTTCTAAACTATCGGCTATGTCTTGTGCAATCTCGTCCAAAGAGGCATCTTCGCTAATTGCAATTTGATCCCAAAATACGGGAGGCTGGGACTCGAAAAATGAGCATACCCTATTCATCGCGAGGGCTTCATCGAAATCCTCCTGACGGCCTCCCTTGCTTAAGAATTCCTCTCGCAAACGCGGTACCATTGCCTTTGCAGCCTTTTTTACCAAGTCCTTTTTTATGCCCTGTATCGTCATTTCAATTCACTCCCGAATCCTAATGCAAATCTGATCTATCAAAATAAGCTAATGTCCTCTCCAAGCCGTCTCGCAAAGAAACAGAGGGAACAAACCCTAATTCTTCCTTTGCTTTATCGATACTTAAATAGGTCTTATACAATTCTCCCTTTCTCGGCGCATCGTGCCTCGCCATTTTTTGAAAGCTAATTATATCGCTTAAGATATCATACAATTCGTTGACCGACGTTCCTATGGATGTTCCAATATTATATGCGTGGTCATCTATCGATGAGGGAGCCCTCGTTTCTTTTAAACGCTGTAAAGACAGGAGATTCGCGATTGCAACATCGCCAACATAGACATAATCTCTCACCTGTGTTCCATCTCCATATATGGTGGGCACTTCCCCTTTAAGCATTTTATTAGAAAATATAGCCACCACACCTGCTTCTCCCATTGGATCTTGCCTTGGCCCATAGACATTAGCATATCGAAGTGCTATATAGGGCAGTCCGAACACTTTATTATAATAATATAAATAATACTCCGACGAAAGCTTACTCACCCCATATGGAGAAAGAGGCCCCTTTGGGTGGGTTTCAGAAACGGGAAGGTGCGTCGGCTCTCCGTAAACAACGCCTCCAGATGAAGCAAATATTACCCCCTTTACACCTGTCCTGATTGCGCAGGATAAGATATTCAAAAGGCCTTTGATATTTACTTCGGCATCGTACATGGGATTTACCACTGACTTTCTAACGTCAATTTGCGCCGCATGATGACAAACGTAATCGGGGTGAACTTCGTCGAAAACTTCGCTCATGCGAGAATCGCATATGTCGAGTTTGTAAAACCCGGCCTTTGAATTGAGATTCTCCAATTTGCCCTGAGACAAATTATCGATAACGATAACCCTGTGGCCTTCTTTTATAAAGGCATCAACTAGATGAGATCCTATAAAACCTGCGCCTCCTGTAACCAGGACGGTAGCCATATTAATTACCTTCCTTTCTCTTTCAACATTATCCGCAGCTTACATGTAGTATATCTTTTTTAAAGCGACCTATCCACCACATAAGAAAAACCGGCTTCAATTCCGATGCAACAAACCTTCGCCTTTTGCGCGACAAAAAGTGAGTGAAGCCAACGTTTTAATAATAGGTACTCTCGCTCAAAAGAAAACCTTATTCTTACCTATTTACTTGAATGCCTATCATTCGATGGGTAATTTTCGCCCCATCCATTTCGTCATTTGTAATGGTTTCGACTTACTTAAATACTATTTTTGCCAATCCAAGCAACGCTATAAGATTTGGGATGACCATCATCGTTGAAGGTATCCGCCAATTCCCATGATATCCCCACCGAATCCAAAGCTGGCAGTAAATGCCTTTTGTGCGAGAGCAATCCCTGTAGTTTGTCCGTCAATAGATCAAAGTCAAGGAGATTCGTAATGTTTTTATTTTCAGACAACGGGAAGCCAATTTATAAAGATAAAAGCCCCTTACTCGTTAAGTCAGAGTAAGGGGCTTTTAGTTATTACTGGTGCCGGGGGCGGGACTCGAACCCGCACAGTACCGAGTACCGGTGGATTTTGAGTCCACTGCGTCTACCAATTCCGCCACCCCGGCTTTGCGATGATTAAGATACCATAATATTGTTAAGGCGTCTAGATCTATTCTGCTTTATTTTACATACTTTCTTCAACAAAACCTCTTTGTAGTATCCCCAGCGCCTTGCCCGGCTCCAGTTTAATTCCACTGCGCATAGCAGCCCTCTCTATTGACGCCACTGCTGAAATCAATATGTGTTTATCGATGTTGCCCATATGCCCCATCCTGAATCCCTTTCCTGCATAATCTCCAAGACAACCGGCAATATAGGCACCTTCCTCTGCCACAAGAGATCTGAATTTGGAGTCATCTATGTTAAACTCGCCGGGATATAGGTAAACCGACAACGTTGGAGCTCGATAGCCCTCGTGGGCCAATATCGAAAATCCCATTGAAGAAATGGCCTCATCAAAAAGGGCAGCATGCCTAACATGGCGAGCATATCTTTCCTTGATCCCCTCCGATTTTATTATTTCAAGAGATTGTTTTAAGGCCCATATCAAATTAATGGGAGGAGTACCCCAATATTTGGAAGGGTCTTCCATCACCGGCAACCATTTCTCAAAATCCATATACGAATCAATTATTGTTCCCAGGCTTTTTCGTTTATCCAGCGCCTTTTTTGAAGCCCACAACAGAGCTAAACCAGGAGCAACCCCAAAGGCCTTTTGAGAACAGCTTATCAACACATCAATGCCCATAGGATCGACGTACTCCTCTGCTCCGCCTGATGCAGCTACGCCATCGACCACAAATATGGCTCCATGATCTTGAACAACCTTGCCTATCTCCCCTATCGGCGCCATAACACCTGTCGATGTCTCAACATGGGTAACAGTAACTAGGTCGTATTTTTCTTTAGACAGTCTTTCTTTAACTTCCCCAGAGGTTACAGAGCTTCCCCACCGTGCCTTAATCACATCGACATTAAGGCCGCGCTTTTTGCATATTTCGGCAAATCTATCGCCAAAAAAGCCGTTTGAACACACAAGTGCCTTGTCTCCAGATTTAGAGACGTTCGCTACAGCCATTTCCATGGCCAACGAACCTGACCCAGCAATAACAAAGGCCTGCCCGCTGCACTGCCAGAGTTCGCGCAAATCCTTTACCACGTTTTTAAAATCTTCAATAAAGTCGGGGTCTCCAAAAGCTACCGTCTCGCGTCCCATTTGATCCTGAATAGAGCGCACAACTGGAGTAGGTCCGGGTATCATCACCAGTTTTTGTGGTTTTAGCATATTAAACCCTCCCTATAAGTAAACATAAATTTATAGAAAAATAACTTCACTTTGACAGGCACGTTTCTATATTATTACCCGATCACCTAAAATACAACAGAGTTTGGATTAAAAAAAAATAAAAAGAGCAATCAACTCACTGATTGCTCTTTTTGCCAATTCTTTGGAGCCGGCGGGCGGACTTGAACCGCCAACCTGCTGATTACAAGTCAGCTGCTCTGCCGATTGAGCTACACCGGCCCTCGGGGAAAATTATACCATAAGCTCTCCATCTTGCACAAAGACACGTAAACCGGCATGATGAATCGCTCGTCGTTGCTTCATCTTCTTAAGCTCTTCGGTTAAATACCAAGCCTTTCCGGCATTTTCCACTACGAGTATGGCCCAATTCTCACCCGGCCAAACTGCATCGGCCCAATGTGTACGACATCCGCGGTGATGGCCCAAAACATGTCTCCATACAGTATAGCCATCGACTTCAATCGACTCCAGTAATTCGATTATTTCGGGAGCTATGCTTTGATTGCAAAATATCCAAACGAACTTCATCGTGACGTTCCTCCCTTTGCCTCAACAAACCTTGGTCGTCGGCGTATCTTTTCCTCGACCAAACTGTATACTACCGGAATCAACACCAGGGTAACCAACGTCGAAAAGGACAAACCGCCAATGACCGATACCGCCAAGGGCCTCCATATCTCGGCACCCTCTCCCTGACTTAAAGCCATAGGCAACATGCCCAATGCCGTAGTAAGGGTGGTCATTAAAATTGGCCGCAGCCTCCTTGACCCTCCTTCTACCAAAGCATCGTGCATAACATACCCCCTGGCGCGAAGCAAATTCACGTAATCCACCAAAACTATTGCATTGTTAACCACTGTTCCTACCAACATGACTATGCCCAGCAGGCCCTGCAACGAAAGATATGACCCGGTTAACAACAACGCTCCTACCGCACCCGTTAAGGCAAAGGGAACGCTAAACATTATGATGAATGGGTCCAAAAATGCTTCGTATTGCCCTGCCATTATCATGTAAACCAAGACAACCCCAAGCAAGATCAAAAGACCCATTTGCAAAAACGTTTCTCTCATATCTTCAACATCGCCGGCTATTTCCGTCCTCATTCCGGCGGGCAACTCTATTTCTTTAAGTGCATTTTCGATATCCGTAGCAACATTGCCAACGGAGCGGCCTTCAGCATCAAGCTCTATAGTGATGTAACGTTGCCTGTTCTTTCTGTGAATTTCCGGAGGCCCTAATTCTTCTTTAATTGTTGCCAAATTTGTCAAGCGGATCATATCCCCCGTCACCGATGGCACAAGCAACTTATTTAAGGTATCCCAAGAATGTCTTTGATCAGGTTGCAACCGCAGCCACACCTCGTAGTTATCCTCTCCTTCCCAATAATCTTCATCCAACTGAATGCCATAGTAATAGGCCCTTAGAGCTTGAGCAACGTTACTCGTCGGAACACCCAACAGCGAAGCCCTTTCTTTGTCTACGTCAACCCAAATTTCCGGCCTGCTTGCTTTTTGGGTAATTTCTATATCTACAGCTCCCGGAATCCCTTCGAGCCTTTTCTTTATTTCGTCTCCAATTTTGAGCAATTCATTTACATCGTCTCCGTACAACTCAATTACTATCGGTTTGGAACTCCCGCCAGCCATGATAGGCGAACTGACGTTTGCGCTTACCGCTTCAAAACCCGCCTTTGCGTTTAAATATTGCCTTACTTGAGCTGCCACTTGAAAGCCCGAGCGCTTTCTTTCCCCCTTAGACACGAGCTCGATGCCGATAGTTCCGATATTTGACGATTCTCCCCTTAAAGCACTCATACCGTCTCCGGCGCTGCCGCCGTATATGTAGACGTTTTCAAGCTCCGGGATATTATCCATAGCATAAGCCATGACATCTTTTGCAACTTTCTCCGTCTCTTCCACCCTCGTACCTTCAGGGAGCCTGAAATTAACGCGTACACTTCCCGTATCTGACCTTGGTATCAACTCTGTCCCTATACGGGTAAAACCTACAACTGTAAAAACTGCACAGAGCAACGCCAATCCTATGATCTTTTTTCTGTTGCGCAAAGCCCAATCAATTAACAAAGCGTAATAGCGCTCAAGCAAAGTCAAGATACGCTTGGAATGTCTATGAATGAAGAGCTTGTCTTCTTGAGATTTAAAAGTCTTACTTCCAACCATCGGTATAAAGCTTAACGAAACAACCAAGGATGACACTATAGCAAGACTCATAACCACCGACAGGGAGGAAAAAAATATGCCGACTAAGCCTGTGATAAACACCAATGGCAACAGCACAGCCAGAGTCGTCAGTGTGGACGCTATCAAGGCACTTCCCACTTCGCCTGCACCTAACATGGAAGCTATCTGGCGTTTCTCCCCCATCTCAATGTGATAAATAACCTGATCTGTCGTAACAATTGCGTTGTCGACTACCATGCCGCAAGCAACCGTAAGAGCCGACAATGTCATTAAATTAACAGTGTATCCTAAGATTCTCATAGCGATAAACGTAGCGATCAACGAAAAGGGAATGGCTCCGCATACCGCAAGCGTTCCCGGCAATCTGCGTAAAAAGAGATAAGTGACCAGAAAGACTAGTACAACGCCATATAGCAGAGTAGTGGCCAATTGTTTAAGTGAGTTCAGTATAAACTCCGATTGATCGTAACCGATGACATAATCCACATCGGAGGGGAATATAGACCCCTTTAACTCCTCCAGGCGGGCCTTTACACCATTACTGACCTGAACAGTATTGGCATCGGTGTTTTTCGTGATCATCATAACAACGGAACGGGCACCGTCAGCCCATCCAAAGGTTGATGCGTCCTTGTATCCGTCCTCCACGGTCGCTACATCCTTGAGATACACGGGCTTACCGTCGGTGGTGCCAACAATGGCGTAACCTATCTCGTTTACAAGTTTATATCTGCCCGGCACTCTTATCTGATATTCCAACATTCCTTCCTTAAAGCTTCCTGCAGGTAAATTGAAATGTTCTTGTTGCAATACACTTGCAATCTGTTGAGCTGACAAATTATATGCCTTTAGTTTCTCTGCATCTAACAGTATCTTTATTTCGCGCTGCTCCCCACCGAAGACCGAAACATCCCCTACTCCCGGAACCTGTTGAACAAGCTTGCTGACATCGTTATCCACGAAATGATACAGCCCTGGGAAAGTCGGTCCTGCCTTAAATATGACTAACATGACGGGCATGGCACTGGAAGTTACTTTTATAAGTATTGGATCATCAGCATCATCGGGAAGCCTTCTTCTTATAATGTTCACCTGATCCCGGGCATCGCCCATCCTGGCATCCAAATCCTCTCCCCACTCAAATCTGAGGACAACGGCAGAAGCTCCGTCGCTTGAAGTCGAGGTAATCTCGTCAAGGCCTTGAAGAGTGGCCATTCTGTCCTCCACTTCTTCCGTGATTTCCTGTTCGACGTCGCTAGCAGCAGCTCCCTCCCAAGTAGTAATGGCAAGAATTACGGGTTGTTCGAATTGGGGCAAAAGATCGACCCTTATTCCGATAAAAGAGACAACTCCCAATAAGAGCACGGCGACGAAGAACATTAAGGTGGCAGTAGGTCTCTTTACCGCTATTTCCCAAAGGTTCATTGACCTACCACCTCCACGGATACCCCGTCGCCAATGGCGCGAACAACAGGCGATATTACATTGTCTTCCGCTTTAATTCCTTCAATAATTTCTACCAAATTACCGCTCTCTATGCCACGTCTAACGAAAACCTGCTTTGCCTTTTTATCTGGCGTTACAACGAAGCAATACCATTCACCTGTTCCCGGCAATTGTTTTACCGCCTCCCTGGGAAGGGAAAGTCCTTCATGCTTGCCTACTATGACCTCAGTCCTGGCGAACATCCCTGGCTTTAATATTCCTTCAGCTGAAAGCCACACTTCAACTTCTCCGGTCCTTGTGACCGAATCAAGCATTGGGCTAATTCGCACCACTTCGGCCTCAAAAGTCATGTTTGGAAATGCATCTACTTTTACAAGGGCAACTTGCCCTAATTTAATCCTTGGATAGTCGTTTTCCGTTACCGTCCCAATTATCTTAACTGTTTCCTGCCTTGAAACCGTAAAACAAGTACTCCCGACGCTAACGGTATCGCCAGGATCTATATGCCTTTCAGCAACAACTCCGTCTACGGGAGAGACTATACTGTGATATTCCTTCATAATTTGAAGCTGCCTCAGCTGGGCCTGGGCCTGATCGAGCTGCCTTTGGGCCTGCTCGAGTTTGGCCTTTTCCACTTCATACTGTCCTTCTATTTGATCCAACTGCTGGCGACTTATAACTTGCTCCTCATATAAATTTTTATAACGCACATAATCTTTCTCAGTGGTCTGCAATTGACTTTTTGCCTGCGATATCGCAGCCCTAGCGGCAGCGACTGCTGCCTTGACCTCTTCAATTTGTCGGTTGACCAGGCTATCATCTAATTTTGCCAAAGGGTCACCCTTTTTTAATTCCGATCCGACATCAACATAAACTTCTAAAACTGTCACGTTATTGGTCACTTTAGATGTAATCATTGCCTTTTCTTGCGGCTCTACCGTTCCAACAAAAGTTATGATATCCTCAAATTCCATTAAAGTTGGCTTGACTACGGAAACGTTTATCGCACTCTGTTGGGGGGTTGGCACACCAGGCTGCTCGGTCGTTTTGTCATTGCTAAACACCCTCAGACCGATTATTGATGCTAAGGCTACTGCTATTACGGCTATAACGACTGTTTTGATCTTCATTTAGCTACCTCCCCATTCACTGCTTCATTTTCATTAAGATCGTCAAACACACTTTCATCCATTATGCCCATTGCATAGATCAGGTCGCTGTAGGATGAATAGGCGTCGTATATTGCATTTACAAAGTTGGTATTGGCATCCGTCAACGCCGTTCTTGCATCTAAAACGTCTATGTTAGTGCCCACTTGCTCGACATAACGTCTCAACGCCATTCGATAATCCTCTTCTGCTATAGTGACTTGATCCTCGGCTACGCGAACGCTTTGCAACGCCGATTCCAAGTTCTGCCACGCTGTGGATACCTCTAGACGAATTTGATTCCTGAGATCATCAATCCTGGCAAGTAATTCCCGGGCCATAGCCTTATTTTCCTCTATCTTGTTCTTTACCTCTCCCCGATCGTACAATCTCCAAGAGGCGATGATCGATACATTCCAGTCGTCCTCATTTGGGAAAAACTCATCTTCGTAATAAGATACCTCTCCCTGCAGATATATATTAGGCCTTGCCTGGCCCGCAGCAGCTTTGGCCAGCTCCTCTGCTGCTTTTCTCGAGTCTTCCAAGGAAACCAGCTCAGGGCGATATTGAAGTGCAATGCTGTAAGGATCTATCTGCGGCAAAGCGAAGGGAGACTCCTCTTCAGGGGATACTTCAGGAACTATTTCGTGGGAAAGGGGAATCCCGACAGCCTTTTCCAGAGCACTTAAGGCCACCTGTGTACCATTTTTAGCTTGAATCAAATTCAATTCGGCAGACGAAACATCGACTTGAGTTCTAAGGACTTCATTGATGGCCACAACACCTTGATTGTAAAGCGATTGCGCCTGTTTTAAATGCTCTAGTGCCAAATCATAGCTTTCCTGAGCAACTTGTAGCTGAGCCCTCGCTCTCTGCAAATCGTAATAGGCGTTTTGCACATCATTTCTATTGTTTGTTTAGTGCGTAAGACATCTGCCTCTAAGGCTTGACGATTCAACGTGGCAGCCCTTAACGAAGCCTCAAGGCCGTCACCGCTGTAGAGAGTATGCGTCAGGGTTAACGCTGCCTTGTAGGTATCTCTGTACTTCGAATCCGTCATACCTCCTCCGTATTGGTGCATATACGTTAAGCTCGAATCAAGCCTAGGCGCCAATTGGGAGGCACTTTGCAGTTCTTGAGCCCTCACCTGATTGAGCTGCTCCTGTGCTGCTTTTAGTATGGGATTATGCTCTTCTGCTATTGAAATTAAGTTGTCCAAATTATACTTGACAGCGGATTGAGCATCTTGCCCCCAAGCGTTTTTGTCCATAACAAGCACCAGGAAAATCAAAGAGCAAAAACCTATTATCAATAAAAAACGTTTTCCCATGAATTTTGCCACCTTAATTACTCATCTCCCCTCATAACCAAATCGACTATTTGTTTCCAGCTATCTATAGCTTCGCCAGTGTCCAAAAGACTACCTTGACATGATAAAAGACCGAACACGACCAAGCGCAACAGTAAAAATACAGACTCTTGTCTCTCGTCAGCCAAATCGATGCACACTCCTTCGTCCATCGATTTTTTTATACATGAGGCAAGGTCTTTTGCCATATTCTTAAATTCTTCTTTCCCCCGTTTCGCCTGAATCAAAAGATCCATCCAGATAAGCATGGTCTCGGGGTCTCTTTCAAAGGCCATTAAAATGAGCATGCCTCTTCTCTGTATAAACTCCTTGGCATCAGTTGCGTCTTCGAAGGTCGACTTAAAAATATCCTTCATTCTATCAATTTCCAACACTAAAACAGTGCTATACAGCTCAAACTTATCGCTAAAGTGCCAATATAAAGCCCCTTTGCTAACGCCTGCTTTCTTTGCAATGGAATCTACGCTAGTCCCGTGAAATCCCTGTTGTGCAAACAAATGGCGCGCTGCGCTTATGATGCAGTCTCTGGTGTCCTTCAATACTCAACCTCCCGACTATTCAGTCTGGAGAAAAAGGATAATCTATTTGCCGGTTTTTGTAAAGGGAAAAAATATGAGTTTTAATTTTCAAAATATTGAATTCCAATACATCGATAACTCGATATAAAAAATTAACTTGGTTGCAAAAGATTACAGACGGAGAATCACGATCTCCGTCTGTGTGGTTTGTAACTATCGCTACAATATTAATCCTTTGCATCTATCCGTTGACCGCCAAGCCATAAATTGGCGAAAAACGAATTAAATTTACCTCTTTGAGTATTGATAAAGTGCCCTTGCCTTTCTTCTCCCGAACTTCTTTCTTTCTACCATTCTAGGATCGCGGGCAAGGAGGTCTGCTTTTTTCAATACAGGCCTCATTTCAGGATCTAAGGACAACAAAGCTCTGGCTATTCCAAGCCTTACCGCTCCGGCCTGACCGCTTAAACCCCCGCCTTGAGCTTTAATGAATACATCTATTTTTCCTTCCATTCCGGAAACCTTTAGGGGCTCCAAGGCGTTAAGCCTCCACAATTGCCTTGGAAAATAGTCTTCGATGCTTCGCCCATTTATAACAATTTGCCCCTCTCCGGGACGAACACGTACCCTAGCAATTGACTCTTTTCTTCTACCTGTACCCCAATAATACGTTGGTGACGGCAAAGGTCTCTTCCTCCTTTTTAATAAAAACTTTTAAAAAATTACATTAACAAAACAGAAACTTAAATATCCAAAGCTTCTGGTTTCTGCGCTTCGTGAGGGTGATCGGGACCGGCATATACTTTCAGCTTCCTATGATATTTTAGTTTATTACGAGGCAACATCCCCTTAACGACCCTCTCTACAAGACGCTCTGGTTTTTTCTCCAGAAGCACACTGTAGGGCGTAGATTTAAGCCCCCCTTTATACCCGCTATAACTATATACAACCGATTGGATACCCTTTTTGCCGGTCAATTTTACATTGGCGGCGTTAATGACAATTACAAAATCCCCTGTATCTACATGAGGAGTATAATTCGGCTTATGTTTTCCCATCAATATGGGAGCGATGCATGCCGCAAGTCTTCCCAAAGGCACATCGGTAGCGTCTATTACATACCATTTACGCTGTTGTTCCACCTCTTTCGGCTTCGTCATAAAAGTCTTGTATCCTTGCATGTGAAGTTCCTCCTTAACTTTCCTCGCAGTAAAAAACCCTCTACGATCGATAATATATTTTATTCGGCTGATACTGACGATACTTTACCAATACAACAAACACAAAACGTTTAGTTTCCACAAACGAGGAGCTCTCGACAGCGGAGTTATTCTATCCAACCTTAGCCCCTTATGTCAAGAAATACACCACAATCAGACCTTGACAGGTTAAACATGGCCTTTGTATCCTTACAAAAATCTCCTAAGCCTTGGATTATGCTCTATGCCGGGCAATCTACCCCTTTTCGCGATGGGTTTTCCGTCGATCATCTTGAGATCCATCGTCATATCTCTCGGAGTTCCATGAGCTATATAACTTCCAACTCCAAAGACATCTGCGCCTGCATGCAAAAGTAACTTAATCCTTTCAGGATTGAGGCCACCGGAAACGACAATTTTGACATGGTTAAATCCCTCGACGTCCAATCTCCACCGAACCTCTCGTACCAGAGCAGGCGATACCCCTCCGCGCTCTCCGGGAGTATCCAAACGTACGCCGTGAAGATCTTTCTTTAATGCTCGCGCAACCAAGAGCGATTCTTCGGCTTCGTCTTTAAAAGTATCGACCAAAATAATCCTTGATTCTCGCTCAGGCAATATACTATTGTATAATAACGCGGTTTTTACTGTATCTCCCACTATCAACACAGCAGCATGAGGTATCGTTCCTTGCGGTTCTGCCTTGGCCATCTTTGCTCCCAATATACAACTCGCGCCTGCACAACCTCCGGCATCTAAGGCAACCCTCTCCATAACGGGGGCAACTGCCGGATGAACATGCCGAGCTCCAAAACATAATACAGGTCTTCCATTTGCTGCTCTAACGCATTCCCTAGCAGCGGTTGCCCACCCGCTCGATGCTGCTAAAAATCCCAAAATCACTGTTTCGTACATTCCAAATGCACTGTAGAGACCGTGAATTCTGCACACCACTTCCTTAGGAGAAAAAGACATTCCCTCATCTAAAGAATAAACTTCTACGCCCTTGCCCCGTAACAAAGACAAAACCTCAGATAGACCGGCAAAAACGCCTGCTTCTTTTGAAAATATTTCCGCAACCACCGGCACATCCAAGGTGCCGTTTTCTCGCAGAAGATCCCTTGTTTTGACAAAATAAACGTCGGTCGTATATCCCGCCATAATTTCATCGTGATTGGCGCTGTAGAAAGGCCTTGAGCCCAACTGCAAAGCGCTTACATCTTCGAAAAATTCTATATTCTTCATATCCTTCACCTTGCACTCATCATGACCAATATGAGGGAGGTGACCATGAACGAAGCAAGTAATAGTACTGTTACTTTGCTTAAACCGGAAAGGCGCTGCCACTGCCCGCCTGACATATCAGCTTGAGTGCCGCCGCCAAATACGCCGGCAAAACCGCTCTGTTTTCTTCGCTGTAACATTACAATTCCTATCAGTGCAACAGCTATCAGTATTTGCAAAAGAGATACGAACAAAAACATCTTTAGTGCCCCCTATGCCTTAACTATGTTTTTATGATATTTTACTTTATAAATACATAACGTTACTTTCACAAGCTCAAACTTTTGAGCCTACCACAACGATTTTTATAGCGCAAAAGCCATTCGAATAGTTATTTTAGCACACTTCGAGCATTAAGCATATCACAAAGCGCTCTCACGGCAACAGACCTGTGAGAGACGCGATTTTTAATCCCATGCCCCAGTTCCGCGAATGTTTTATCGTAACCCTTGGGAATAAATATAGGATCGTAACCGAATCCCTCTGCGCCTCGCCCGGAAAGGGCTATTTGTCCATAACAGAAACCCGACACCAACCATACCTGGTTCGTTCTGGGCAAAACTAACGCCAGAGAAGCGACAAACCGCGCCTTCCTCTCTTTCATGTCAACCATATTATTTAAGACCCATGCAATTCTGGATTCATCATCTTCTGCCACTCGTGAAGAATAAACTCCAGGACTTTTCCCAAGTGCATCTACTTCTAATCCGCTGTCATCGGCCAAGGCCGGCATGCCTAGAGCTTTGGCCCAAACCGAAGCCTTGAGAAGAGCATTTTCCGAATAGGAATTACCGTACTCCTCAACATCAATGTCCATTAAATCGGGGGCAAATACCAATTCTACAGGCGCTTCACCGAACAAAACGACCATTTCGTTATATTTGCCTTTGTTTTTGCTTGCAAATACTACTTTATTATTGACCAAAGAGCAATCCCCCCAGAGACAAAGGACGTCATAAAAACTTATAATCAAAATTTGGGCGCCAATCGCCATGTAACGGAAAGATCCACAGGATCTGTCATTGCGGCATCTTTACCCTCGATCAAAAATTTTACTTCTTTGATTGGATCGAAATTATCTATGACAGTCCGAAGTAAGGCTGTCATAAAAAGCAATGCTCTCTCTCTGTCGAGCTTTTGCAAAGATGAGTAAAAGGGGGTGTTCATGTCTAAATAAAGAATTTCTCCATTGCGAAAGACATGAAGGACGCGACTGTTCCCATCGACAAGGCCCTTGGCCGCCATCAGTGACAGCCACTTTTCAACACTGGAGGTGACATTTTCTTCGGGAATACTCGGAACTATCCTATAACCGACCACGCTTAGAGAGCCGTTATCCGGCAGAAAAAGCGTTACTTCGGCTATATGGGTCCCAAAGTCATTAATTTCATCGAATTTTTGTGCCTGTTCTTCCATGGAAATAGTTTGTTGAACGTTCAATTTCTTGCCAAATATTCTGACAATTAGTCCCGAACCATAATAACCCAAACCAAACAAAATCATGATAAGACATGTCCATGCGATTATTCTATATGGTAAGGGAGCTTTTTGGGGAACTTTTTTTTGTTCTCTGTCTCGTCTTCGCGGCAGTTCATTATTATCCATGAAAAACGACCCTCCTAAACCTCACATATTGCGTAAATACGACTCTATACCATCAGCTAAACTTTCAGCAAGCCTTTTTTGATAATTGGGATTAGCCAACAAGGCGGCTTCCGATTTATCCGTCAAAAAACCCATTTCAACTAATACTGCCGGCATTGTCGCTCCTCTTAAAACAAAAAAGGGCGCCTGGGCCACTCGGCGCATATTTAAACCGGAATTTTTGCCCGCCTTAAACAAAACTTCGGCAAAGGATAGGCTCTGCTCTATCTTTACATTTTGCTCCATATCTCCTAATATTTGTAACAAAAGTTTCGTACGCTTATCGGCTATACTGTTAGCATCCGTAACCCCTTCTCCCAATTCCTTGTTTTCTATAAGTGCAAGTTTCATGGCATCCTCGTCGCTAGGCAAGGCCATTATATAAATTTCGATTCCCTTAGCGGTTCTGCCTGCAGGCAGGGCATTGCAATGTAAACTTACAAACAAATCCCCATCCCAATCGTTTGCCAACTTCGTCCTTTCGTCCAATCGAAGGTATATATCGCGCGAACGAGTGAGGCGAGCGCTAATGCCCCGTTTTTTAAGCACATTTGCAAGACCCTCTGCAACTTTAAGGTTTATATCTTTTTCTTTATAGCCGTTTGCAACGGCACCAGGATCCTTGCCCCCATGACCTGCATCTATGACTACTACAGGAAACGTCGCTTTTTTATTTGGCGCGTATACTTCAACGCTCTCTTGTGAAGCGGGAGCCAAAGAAGGATTCCCCGAAACTTTAAGAGACGGACTCTCACCCCTCTTTGTCCCGTAGCCGAAGAAATCCACTACGTATCTGGGTGGAGAAGGAAGACTAAAGTAAGAAATTCTGTCAGATTTATAAAAAATGTCAATGACCACCGCACCGCCTTTTTGCTCAACGGCAATCTCAGGAAAATCTCCGCTTTTAATATCGTCTCCGTAAACCTGATCGAGGGTAAATCCTTCAAATCGAAGAGTCAGCTTGTTAGGGGAACTTCTATCGACAAAGGGCGATGCCTCAGAGGATAAATCGATAACTAACCTCACTCTATCCTCCCACTGTCCCCAGCGCAATCCTTTAACTTTATTCCGCGATACTATGGTGTTACTGTTTTCTTTAATGACATTTTTCGAAGGCACGTTTGCATCCTTCCCAAGAATAGGGATAACGGCGGCACTCTGGCCCTTGTCCTCCTCTGACTTGCCAGCCCATTTTAGTTCTTTGTCATCGCCAACCAGAGGCTTCAATAATTTCAACGCAGTATTTGCTTCCAACCACCAATGCCCTTCTTTGTATAAAGGCATAAAGGGAAGGGGAATAATATTATGACCATTGCTTTTTGCCATAGATGCTCCTATAACTAACTCCAATGAACTGCCGTTATTTCGGGCCAAAAAGGTCTTATCGTCAGAACTTATCTTGAAACTCAAGATACTGGCGACTACGTCAATTGGAACCAGATCATGGCCATCATCATTTATCACCGGGACATATCCCACGTTCTCAATCCCATGCCACAAAATCCATTTTTCCCCGGCGTATCCAATTGTAGCCAAGGCCAAACAGCAAAGTATTACGAAAAAATATGTAAAAAAAACCCATTGCTTGTATCTTTTAATCGCCTGCGGTCGACACATCATCGATCACCAACGATGGAGACCCAACACTGCCATAAAATTTCAGATCCTCTCCAACTCTAACTATCCGATTCAAAATATCGTAAATATTACCGGCCACGGTCATCCCGGAAAGGGGCCCATCTATTGATCCGTTTCTAATATAAGCCCCTTTTATTCCCAAAGACAAGTCTCCCGAAACAGGATCAAAGGTGTGAAGCCCCATCAACTCCGTCACGTAAATTCCAGTGTTTAAATCTCCATAGAGGTCCCCTGCTTTGCCGATTCCCGGAGTTATGAAGAGATTAGATGCACCCACATATGGTATAGAGGCAGGACTTCGAACGCAATTGCCCGTTGAGGAAACTCCATCGATTCTCGCATGTTCCAAATTGTATAAAAAACTTGTCACTACTCCCTCAGAGAGCAATGTCGTCCTTTGGGCAGCGACGCCTTCGCCATCGAAGACATAACTGCCCATACCTCTTTTTATGGTTGCGTCATCCACTAAGCTAATGTGACTCGGAGCTATCATACGTTCCCTTTTATCTGAAAGCCAAGATTTCCCTTTATGGACATTATCTGCCAAAAAGGAATCTTCCAACATGGAAACCAGAGATGCTGCTGTTAAACTGTCCAGAAAGAGAGTATACTTACCAGTCTTAAGAGGCTTGCCACCCAGCGTCATGGATGTTCTATGCACGGCATTTTTGGCTATATCAGAGTATTTTAAATCGCTCAGATAACGTTGTTCTTCACCAAAACCGCCCATCTCTATTTTATCACCATCTTCCATTATCAACGCTACGTCAAGCCTTACGACGCTCTCATCCTGCCACCCAATAGCCCCCACACTGGAAAGATAAAGGGTTTCTTCGTAACCTTCTCCGTAAAAAACCTCCCTTATTGACGATACCCTTTCATCCAATTCACGTACTTCAGCGGTAACAACAGAACATATCTTCTCTCCTCTACTGAAGCTCATGCCGTCAATTACAAGCGGATCAAAAAGGTCGTGGTCCTCTGTAAAATCTAAAATCTCTAAATTCAAACCGATGTGGGGATTAGGATCGTTGTTCTTACAATTAAAAATTGCCCATTCGATTACCCTGTTTACGGCATCTTTGGACAGATGATTAGAACAGGCAACTCCCTGTCGACCCTCGGCATCGATTACTCTCACGCCCATAGAAAGATTCTGGCCCTTAATTTTTTCGTCCAGCCTGCCATCCATGAAAGAGATAGAACAGGATGCATTTGCCCTATACAGTATATCGGCCTCAGCAATGTCCTTTTGGTCGAGCAGTCTTTTCACTGCCCGATAAGCAACCTCCTCTACAAGCTCCCTTTGGGGCAAACTTTCTTTCATCAGGACAACTCCTCTAGTATGATTTTGGCAGCCATCTCAACATCTTCAAAGGTTACGTCGCGATGAGTTACGAGCCTGACCCTGGGAAAAGTAGGATTGAACAATAAACCCCTTCTTTTGCAGCTATTTGCCAGCTGGATAACATCTACATCATCATTCAGATCGAAGTAAACCATATTGGTCGGTTTGAAAACGTCGACGACCTTTACACCGCCATTTTTCAAGATATCTTTTAGGACTTTAGCTTTTTCGTGGTCATACTTCAAATCTGCATAATTGTTTAAAGCTATCAGGCCAGCAGCTGCTATAACGCCAGCCTGGCGCAAACCTCCGCCCACTCGTTTTCGCCAGTGCTTGGCTCTGTTTATATAGTCCCTTTTTCCACAAATGAGAGAGCCAATCGGAGCCCCCAACCCCTTCGACAAACAAAATTGGACGGAATCAACAATTTCCGTGTATGTTTTAGGTTCAACTCCCCAAGCTATTGCAGCGTTGAATATTCTGGCACCATCTAGATGCACCAAAAGACCCTTGCTTCTTGCTAAATCTACCACCGACGAAAATCTATCAGGAGAAATTGCAATGCCGCCACAGGCATTATGCGTATTTTCCAAGCATAGCAATTTGGCAGGAGTGTAATGTACATTTTCATCCCTGCAGTATGACAATATTTCATTGTGGTCAGGAATACCTTGATCATCGTTCACGCAAAGAGGAACAAGGCCTCCTAACGCCGACAATCCCCCACCTTCGTTATTATAAATATGGCTTTTAAACCCCAAAACGACTCCCTCACCTCGATTGCAATGCGTAAGGAGGGAGACCAAATTTCCCATAGTTCCGGAACAAACGAAGAGCGCCGCTTCGTGACCTGTAATCTCAGCAGCAAGTTGTTCTAATTCGATTACCGTCGGATCTTCACCATAAACGTCATCCCCGACTTTTGCTTCAGCCATGGCTTTTCTCATTTCATCTGTAGGCTTTGTAACGGTATCACTCCTCAGGTCGATGGTAGACATCATATATTCCCCTTTCATAAAACATGTAAGTTTTTTAAAATTGACTCAAGTCGCAGTATAGGAGATAAAATCTACGGTAAATATTAATTATAATACATGCTATCGGCATAATTGTCTTCATCATTGAATAACGATACTACCTGCGGAGGGATTAAACTTGTTTAGTGATGTGAATTATTTTAGATTTTCCGCTAAAGAGAAAGACAGTGCTTGCAAGGTGGACCAGGTCGCGCACGAAAAAGATATTGCAATTTACGTAAACAAATCTTACTACACATCCCTACGAGCGACGCTGAATGATACAAAAGAATTGGCCATAGGTCACTTATTCTTTCATGACGTGGTTAAAAGTCATGACAATATAGAAGATATTGAAAACGAAGACAAGGCAATTGTAAAGGTCGAATTGAAACCTTCTTCATCCTGCCAAAATAATGTGCTCGAATATATAGATGTAAATTGGACAGTAAGCGCAGATGCGATATATGGTGGTATTGCGCTTCTACAAGAAGCTCCCCTCTATAGAAAGACAGGAGCATTCCACGTAGCTATTTTAATGCACCATAAAGGTTACAAATATTTTCTATTGGAAGATATAGCAAGGCATAATGTAATAGAAAAGGCTATAGGTAAAGCAATACTTGAAGGTATAAAAAGAGAAGAATACATGTTATTGTTTTCAGGAAGACTAATGCATGAATTGGTTAGAAAAATGTTGATCGCTAAAATACCGATAATAGGAGGTATTTCTGCCACTACATGTGAGGCGATAGACCTGGCACAAAAATACGGAGCTACATTAATCGGTTTTATACGCGAAGGAAGAATGAACGTTTACACTCACCCCGCCAGAATTATCGAGTTTTTTAAATGCTAAAAAGGTAAGTTTTCCAGGAATAATATGTTCCGGAACATCAATTCCCATTTCGACATCGGGCCTGTTCTCTCCATGAAAATCGCTTCCCGCCGTAGGATTTAATCCGAACTTGGCCGCTAATTTTAGAAAACCAAATATTTCCTCGGCACTGTGATGGCTGGAATAACATTCTAACCCCCAAAGCCCCGCATCCTTAAGCTTTCTTAACAAAATGTCGAAGGGTTCGGAATCCAGGTAAATTTCCCCGGGATGAGCCAATACCGATATCCCTCCTGCGTTTTGAATTAAAGCTATACATTCCTCAGGACTCAACGTTTTCCTGGGCACATAAGCCAACGCTCCTTTGCCAATAAGCCTATCGAAGGCTTCTTTAAGGCTTGAAACATACCCCTTCTTCATAAGAACCCTGGCTATATGTGGTCTTGCAATTACATCCCCTTCGGATTCCCTTATAACTTCCTCAATAGATATGTCATATCCTAGCGTTTTAAGCTTTGCGCACATCTTTTCATTTCTCTCGTCCCTCAATTTCCTCAGAGCTGTCAACTTCTCCTGAAACTCAGGAGAAGTATAAAACATGCCATACCCTAAAATATGAACGTCGTCATAATACTCGGCTGATAACTCAATACCGGGTAAACCCGGCACATTATGCTTTCTGCAGGACTCCTCGAACTCCTGCAGACCGTCTGTCGTATCGTGATCCGTCAAAGACAATAGAGAAATGGCCTTTTTTTTGCCCTTATAACCACATCCGACGGTGACAATGTGCCATCAGATGCAGTCGAGTGAACATGTAAATCTACCAACATCGGTTTCTCACTCTAAGAAATTTTTTATTTCAAAAACAGAAGCAACGTCCAAAAGAACGATCAAATCCCCTTCCTTAGTTCTAACGATACCCTCCAAATATTCCTTTGATATTGCAGAATCGATGGAGTCAGCACTCTCTATTTGATGGACAATCACCGATTTTACCTCTCGCACGGAGTCAACCATAATACCGAACATGATATCTTCCTCTTCGATAACAACTATCCTTGAATCGTTCTTCCGCTCAACTTCCTTTCGACCCATTTTGACGGCCACATCCATGACCGGGATAACCGTACCCCTTAAATTGATAACCCCGCAGACGTATTGAGGCGCATTAGGAACTCTAGTTATGCTCTCAGGTATGCGAACAATTTCCCTGATCTTAGAAACCTCTATAGCATAATGTTCGCCGAACAAATCGAACACTAATAACGTCATCTCGCCAGTACCTTTGGTATCTTGATAACCCTCTTTTTTCGTCGATATTTCTTCCTTAACCGTCATTGATATCTCCCCCTTACGTCAATCTCCAAGGCTCAAAACGCAACAAATCACCCTTCAAAGACAAAAGACTGATTCCCTTCTCATCCACTATGGCCAATGATGGAGGTTCGCCACCTTTTGGTAAACTTGCAGATCCCGGATTTAGAAAAACAGTTTTTCCCTCGCAGATAACAGAACTAATATGAGTATGCCCAGTAAGCACCAAATCGGCCTTAAAGTCAAGCGCCAAACCTTTATACCTTTCAAAAAATGTTCCGTGATGAGCGAAGACGAGTTTGCCGTCCAACCATAAGACACAATAGGGATAGGATACAGGCCACTTTATCATGGCTTCATCTATATCCGCATCGCAATTGCCCTTAATTATAATGACGGGAACATCAGAAGAGTTTATCTCTTCTGCCAACTCTTTAGGGGCATACCCATCTGGAAGAGGGTTTCGAGGGCCATGATATAACACATCGCCGAGATGTACGATCAAATTTACGTCTTTACAGATTTTCTTGGCAAGCCCCCAAGCTTTAACGCTACCATGGGTATCGGAAATTACGGCAACTTTGAAAGACACAGAGAAATTCACCTGCCCTTTAACGATAATAGGTCTCTCAAAAGCGAATAAGATGTCTCTTTTGGACCAGACCCAGAACCGCTAACGCATATTTCACCAATCATATCGGTCAAAAGCAGTGCCCCCACAGAAAATCCCTCCAGAT
Source organism: Acetomicrobium thermoterrenum DSM 13490 (assembly GCF_900107215.1). NCBI lineage: Bacteria > Thermotogati > Synergistota > Synergistia > Synergistales > Acetomicrobiaceae > Acetomicrobium > Acetomicrobium thermoterrenum. The sequence continues at coordinate 174,628 of NZ_FNPD01000004.1, forward strand.
AAGCTAAAGGGTGGCCCATCGACAAAATTTCAGGGTTCACCGTAATATCGAGATCATCAGCATTTATCTCGACTCTCGAAAGGAGCTTTAGTTTGCCGCCCCTTCTTTTGGCATCTTCTATGGCTTGAGTAGTAACATTCCTTATTCCTTTAACGTGAACCTGGCTCATCCCCACATTCAAGCCCATAAGACTCTTAGCCACGATCACTGTCTTTGCCGCGGCCTCCAATCCATCTATATCAACCCAAGGATTTTGCTCTGAAAGACCCCTTCTTTGCGTTTCTAGGAGAGCTTCATCAAAAGAGCAACCCATTTCCATTATGCTTAAAATATAATTACACGTACCGTTTAGGATTCCCTCGAACCTTTTTATCCGACATCCAGGTAAACCGTCGCGCACCAAAGAAAAAAGAGGAGTCCCAGAGAGAACGGTAGCTTCGTAAAGTACTTTAACTCCCATCTCAAGAGCTTCGTCCATAATTTCATCGAAATACAGACTCATCGCTGCCGTATTTGCAGTAATTACGTGCTTGCCCTTTTGAATAGCTTTAATTATAATGCTTCGAGCCGGTTCTCCAAGATCAAAATCAGAGGGTGTACAATCAACTAAAACGTCGTAATTGATATCTCTTAGCATTTCATTAGAGTCTTGTATAACTGAGCAGCCTCCGCGACTCAGGGCATCTATTCTTCCTGTTATCGACTCCCACCGAAGCATGTCATCAACATCGATCCCATGAGGATTGTAAATGCATCCGCGACTTTTAGTGGCGACCCCTACAAGGGAAATCGAGGCTCTTTTTAGCATATCACTTTTCCTGCACAATAGTTCACAGAACGCTCTCCCAACCCTTCCGCATCCGAAAAGCAAAACATCCATAGTAGAGATCGCCTCCTACTTTTTAGCCCCCTCAGGATCATAGTCAGGCAAAAATAATTACAAATTTCCCACAAAAAGTGTATCATAATATTTCGATATTTATAATATTCTCAATAAGGAGGAGATCAGTAAATGTCGTCAGTAAACTCTATTAAGTTATACGATGACGGTAGGGTTCAATTTTTTCCACCCCCGAAAAAAAAGAAGACGAGCCCTTCTCGTCTTCTTTTTTCACCTCTTTCGCCTCACCATGGAGGCAAAAATAAAGCAGGCACATGGCAGCGACCTACTCTCCCACGGGTACCCCCCGCAGTACCATCGGCGCTGGAGGGCTTAACTGCCGGGTTCGGCATGGATCCGGGTGTTTCCCCTCCGCTATGGCCACCATATGCCTGCTTCAAACCTTTACTCAAAAATCGCTAGGGAAAGAGGAAAAAAGTATTTAAGGACAAGGCCTCGGTGTATTAGTACCGGTCAGCTGCACCCCTCTCGGGGCTTCCACCTCCGGCCTATCTACCC
>NZ_FNPD01000005.1 GCF_900107215.1 Acetomicrobium thermoterrenum DSM 13490
GACTAACCCTCTTTCCTTTCGAGATGTTTTGTCCTTTAATATGGCCTCATCTGCAAGCTCGAAGTAAGCCTTTATCAGTTCTCGGATGAAGGCCTTCATGATCCGAGAGATTTCGTCTTCAATTTCCGCTAATGTCCTGACCTCGGAATCACCGAAGAATTCAAGCAACTCCTTGATGAAGTTTATTGCTATTTGTAGTAAAATATCCTTGTTCAAGTTGGGACCCTCCTTTATGAGTTTTTGTGTGCTACAAAGATTCTACCAAAAGGAGGGGTCCCTTTCTTTTTACCTCTGAAAATCTCCTACAAATATTTTACGCGATCGGTCGGATCTTTAATCTTGAATTTTTCGTTTCCACCCTGATACGTCGATGTTATTTTTGCGACTATATATCGGAAGCGTCAGGGTATTTTAAGAGCGTAAGTTCTGGAAATGATTCGATTATCGTATAGTTAGGATAAATGCGCATGAATAAGGTGACTTGCCGTGAGGTTTGCGTTATATTAAATTATGTTACGATAACAACAAGGCAGTGGATGATATGAAAGATACGATTATGGTCCATGAGGAAGAAAGGGCATGGCTTGAAGCACTAGCTCAAAGCTGGGGCGTGAAACTGGTTTTTAGAGAATATCTTGGCGCCGATATGTTCGCTCGGGTAACCATAACTTCCGATGGCGAAGCCTGGGTGGAGATGCTTCAAAGCTTCGATCCTGAAGATTACTACAGCCGTTGGGGAAACCGCGACATTGCGCCGGGCGAGCTTTTCAGGTTCCTCCTCCTTCATGAGATAGCTCATTTGAAGCTAGGACATGACAGAGAAAGTATCCCTAAGGACATACGAACCAAGGAAGATTGGCAAAGGACCATTCATGAGCGTGAGGCAAGAGCCGACCAGTGGGCAAAAAGGCGCCTCAGAGATCCCTGGCCTAAATAAATATTTTATAGGTTAAGCACCTTTACTTCGTCCTTTGGAATAACAAGATCTACCGATGTATCGTAATTTAAACTGCAGTCCAGGCTGTTATTTAAGACGTCTACGTCTAGAATGCAATCTTTAGATCTAACCCGAAAGCGCAGTATATTCCCTTTAAGAAAAACGCCGACGACTTTACCCTTAATTCGCCAGGAGCCATTATGGCCTTTTCCGTTTTCGCCATTCAAGGAAAGCTTGATCACCTCCGGCCTTATAGCTAAGCTCTTGCCGGAGAAAAGGGGTTCTCCCACGAGCCGTTCAAATTCCTCCCCTTTAAGGACGTTGAAGTTTCCTATGAACCTCGCCACGAACTCGCTTGCGGGCTGGCTGTATATTTCCAAAGGTTTGCCGGATTGCGCTACCCTGCCTTCGTTTATCACGAATATCCTGTCTGAAATCGTCAAAGCCTCTTCCTGGTCATGGGTGACGAAGATCATGGTCATACCGGACTTTTTCTGTATATTTTTAAGCTCCATCTGAAGCATCTTTCTTATCTTGGCGTCCAGTGCGTTGAAGGGCTCGTCAAGAAGCAGCACGTCAGGCTCCACGATCATTGACCTAGCGAGGGCTACCCTCTGTTGCTGGCCGCCGGAAAGCTCTCTTGGATAAGATTTTTCTTTGCCGGACAACCCCACGAGGTTGACCATATCCCTAACTCTTGCTGCAATATAGTTGCCTTTAAGGCCCTGCATTTTTAGCCCAAATGCTACATTTTCGTAGACGGTCATGTTCGGAAAAAGAGCGTAGGACTGAAATACCATTCCCACTCCTCTCTTTCTCGGTGCAAGGTTGGTGATATCCCTGTCGTTTAAAAGTATGCGACCGCCATCGACCTCATTTAACCCGGCGATGCAGCGAAGCAACGTGCTCTTTCCGCAGCCCGAAGGCCCCAGCAGTGTTACCAGCTCTCCTCTTTCGACGGCGAGGCTTATTTCATTCAATACCACCGTACCATCGAACTTCTTTGTAACTTTATCTATAATGAGGTAACTCATATTTCTTCCCCCTTAAGTTATCAAAATTGCCGTTTTTAAAGTTTTGGCCCAGCTTTAACGCGATCCATGAAAGGCAGAAGACGAAAAGGTAGTAACTTATCACGACGGCACTGGACAAATGGCCGCTTTCTCTCATTCGCCTCATTAGGTATATCTGAACGGTTTCGTAGTATCCGCCTACCAAGAGGTTTGTCAAAACGAACTCGCCGAAAAGCACGGAGAAAGAAAGCAGGGCTGATACCATAACCCCGGGAAGTATGTTCGGCAGTACAACTTTAAAGAAGGCTTTAGGCTTGGAAGCACCCAAAAGCTCGGCCGCGCTGACGAGTTGAGGAAGGTCTACCGTCCTCATGCTGTTTCGCGTTCCTTGATATGTATAGGGAAGTATGACGACGAAGTAGGCTCCTATCAATAACCAAACTGTCCCGGAAATTGCCAAAGGTCCGGAGGAATAGACCTTGATCAGCCCTATGGCACCAATCACTCCAGGTATGGCGTAGGGAAGCATGGCGAAAGCCTGAAGAAACCGCTCTAACTTTGGAATATACAGAGAGACGATGAAAAGCGATACCACCATCACGGCAATGTTTAAACCTACCGCGACGGAGCAGGCAAAAAGCGTTCGCCCCAAAGCCGCTACGAAACGTACATCCTGGAAAAGCTTCACATACCAAGAGAGAGTCAACCCCTTGGGCAGGACAGTATCGTACCAGTCGGTGGCAATCGAATATAGGAAGGTTGCTATCAAAGGCATGAACAAATAAAGAAACATCAAAGTTATGACGAAGCGATGAAGTGCCCTCTTTTCCTTCACTTTAAATCCCTCCTGATCCGCCTCATCATGTATTCGTTTGTAAGCATGGCCGCGATGAGGCTTAAGGCGAGAAGCATGGCCAGCGCGCTTGCAAGATGAGGGCGTGCGTACACATCTCCCGATATCAGCGCGCCAATCCTGACGGAAAGGAGGTTGTAATTGCTTCCGACCAAGGCGTAGGCCGTGGCATAGGCTCCCATGGCGTTGGCAAAGAGAATGCTAAAAGTCCCGACGAGCCCCGGCATAATGACGGGAAGGCCAACCTGAAGCCAGAACTGCATATCTGAAGCCCCAAGCAGATGTGCAGCCTCCCGCCACTGCTCTTTTATCTCAAAGTAGATCGGATAAAGCAAAAGTATGGCCAAGGGCAGCTGAAAATAAACGTAAACCAGGACCAAGCCACTCCAGCTGTAAAGATTGAATTCTGAAAATATATCCAACCCCCATCTTTGGAATAGGATCGTAAAAAGACCACTGTTGCCGAGCATGATTATGTAGGCAAAGGCAAGGGGGACGCCTGCGAAATTTGCCGTGAGGTTTACGTAAGTTAATACCGCCTCCTGGGATTTCGGCTTAAGACGCGTTATGAAATAAGCGACGAAGGCTGCCATGACTATTGCAATGCAACTTGAAAGAAGCGATATGAGCAGGCTGTTTTTGATGGCGACCAGATAGTATGGATTTTTTAAAGCGGTGATATATTGTCCCAAGGTCCAAACATTACTGTCGTCCGTCCTAAAGCTGTCAAGGAGCATCCCCATAATTGGCAGCAGCTCGAATCCGAAGATCATTACTGCCAATGGAAAAAGCGCGCCTGCAAGCCAGAGGTTTTTGCTGATATGCGCCCACTTTGCCCTCACGATAATCCCCCCGAGGATGCCGGCGATGTAATAGAGTTCATTGCCTCAGACGGATTTATCTCAAGCAGCCTACAGATTAAGGGCGCTATCCCAAGCTGCGAAGGAGGTTCGTAGCATACCGACGTGAATCGGTCTCCAACGAGAAACAGAGGCACGTCCCGCTCCTCGCTGCTTTCTCCTCCGTGGTTTCCGAAGTCGTCCATCCCGTGATCGGCCGTCACGATCACCTGATAGCAGTCGTCCAGCCACAGGGGGATGTACTTACTTAAAAGCCCATCCATTTCTGACGTCTTTTTGGCATACTCTCTTGATGAACCTCCGTAGAGATGACCGAAGTAATCGACCCCCATGGGATGTATCAGCAAAAAGTCGGGCTTATGCTTTCTTCGAAGTATTTCACCATCGACAAAGAGGTGAGAATCGGGATAGTCGTCCTCGAAGTAGAACCTCCCGAATTGAATTGGCATATCCTCCTTCTCCTGTTCGCGGTGAAGCGGCAGATCGAAGGGATAGCAGTTGTAAAGCTCGCTGATCCAGTAATAAGCAGCTGCTGCGTTGATGAACCCTTTTTCCCTGGTCAGATGAAATAGGCTTTTTTGACTCGACCTTCCTTTAAATTCGTTAGAGGTCACGCCGCTTATATAGGGAGGAATCCCCGTAAGCAGCGTCTCGTATAAGGGTTTGGAAAGGCTTGGCAGTTCAGCCTTTAGGGCAAATCTGGCTGCCAAGCCTTCCCCGGTCAAACGGACCATATAGCGCATTTCCTTAAAGGCCACATCGCACCTGAGTCCGTCTATTATTACGAGAATTACCTTATTCATGGCAACTATCTAAGATACACCAACACTTGTTCCTGCCAGATTTGAGGCAGCATTTTTGCAGTGTTTTCCCAGGCCTTGAAGTCTTTAATCGGCCTTGCATTTGCGTATTGTTCCATAGGAATCATCTTTTTTGCCACTTCCTCGGGAAGTTTTACGCTGCTTCTTATCGGACGTGCATAACCCTTTGCAAGGTTGATCTGCCCGGCATCGCTTAAGATGTATTCCCTGGTGAGCATGGCTGCATGAGGATGGGGGGCGTATTTGTTGATTATAGTGGCGTAACCGCTCACTACGCTTCCTTCTTTGGGGATGCTGACCTCAAACCGATCGGGGTCTATTTGGTCCCGATAACCCAAGGCGTTGAAATCCCACAGAAATCCCACGGGTATCTCTCCCTTTTCGAAATTGGCCGGCAATACATCGGTCAGCAATAACCGTCCCTGTTTGGCAAGCGCCGCAAAAAAGTCTATTGCAGGCTTAATATTGCTCTCGTCTCCGCCAAGAGCAATCGCTGTGGCAAGCACCGCCATCTGAGCCTGGGCAGCCTTAGTCACATCCCCGATGGCGACTTTGTAATCTCCATTTTTAATGTCCTCGAAAGACCTGGGCAGATTTTTAACCTGGGACTTGTCCGTTATAACGGCCATAGTGCCGAGATATCCTACTATCCAGTGCCCTTCTTTGTCTTTGGCCCAATCTGGTATTTCATCCCAGTAGGACGTCTTAAAGGGCTGTGTAACTTTCCGTTCGACTGCAACCGGCCCAAAGGCCATGCCCACGTCTCCTATGTCAGCTGTAGGGTTATTCTTTTCCGCCTCGAACTTGGCTATTTCCTCAGCGCTCGACATATCGGTGTCAATATGCTTCAGGCCGTATTTGACCTCCAGATCGCGCCACGTATCCTTCCAGTTAGCCCAAGCATCGGGCATGCCAACGCTTACGATCATGCCCTCCTGCCTTGCGCGCTCCTCTATTTCCTTCAGGCTAAGTTGCTGAGCATTTGAAGGTGTGGCAGGCATAACAAGAATGGCAAATATCATACAAACAATCATACTTAGTAAAATCCTTCTTGCCCTAACTGCTTTTTTCACCGAACCTACCTCCCCTGAAACCAAATTTGTGTTTCCGAAATAAGTATAAGATGCGCATGTTACGGCACTGTTTGTATTTGGTAACAAGGATGTAACTGTTTATCTTCGCAACGGCTGGTCTATGAATGCAAAGAATACTTTTAACATAAAGTATGGAATGCAACTTGAAGCGATTGTTGAAAGCATGTAATACTCCTCTATGATCGCCATATGCTATAATATTTATATATTCCTATGACAATACAATATATTAAAAAAAAGGGGGGATATCATATGAAATTCGGGATGAAGGCAGCCTATTTGCTTTTTGCAGCCTTTGTTGTTGTGCTGTTTGCAAATCCTGCCATCGCTGCCATGGGGGAAATACAAAGCTTTACCTTTAAGGGCACCGAAACGGACCTTCTTGGGATGAAAGAGACCCTTAAACCGGACGGCAAACCAGATGCTCATTTCGTCGTTTCCCTCAGAGGTGTTGGAGCTATCACGGGCGTAGAACTTAAGGCTCTGGGAACGGATAGGGCATGGGACACGATTCCCGGCAACGAAAAATGGGGAATGATCGTACGAGACGGCAACGGAGAGGATGTAACTACTGCCTCAGGATCATTTTCGACCAAACCTTTTTTCGCCTTTCTTACCCTTCATCTTTACGTTGCCGATGATGGCACTGCCTTTTCGGAAAAACGTGAATACGAAGTGTCTGTGTCGTTCATGGACGGCAGTGCTGTGACTGCTAAGACAACCGTTCCGGGAATGCCCGATATCTTTAAGCCTGAAGAGGTTGAAAAGGTCGAATTGCCCGAGTCCGAAGAACTATCGGCGGTCTTGTTGGGGATTGGAGACAAAGACGTCGTGGGTAAATCGGAGAAGATCAATCGAGACGGCGTAAGGGACGCTCACTTTAAGACCCGATTCAACACCGTATCCGTAGTTGAAGAGATTTCGATACGAAACGTGGACGGCACATCTTCGGCGTGGGATACCGTCCCCGGCAACGGAACATGGGCCATAGCGGTCTATACCGACGGCAAGTTGCGAAACAGGGAGGATGGAAGCGTAAAATTTGCCGTAGAGGGCGATACGACGTTAGACCTTTGGGTCGCTGACAACGGCTCCATTGCAGCAGGCGCTACGCGATATGAAGTGATCGTTAAGTTCAATGACGGCACGGTCTTGCGCAAGGTAGCCGAACGTCAGGAGGTTGCAAAAACGGCCGTCGACAAAGGCATCCTCTCTGCAGTTTTGATTGAGCCTACAAGAGGAGATCTCACCTCCAGAAGCGAGGCTTTGAGGGGAGACGGAAAACCCGACTGGAAGATCGCCCTTGAAATGATAGCCGAGGGAAGGATCATCAACTTCATAGTTCGTGGAAATGACGGAGCCTCGGAGTGGGATACGATATCAGGAAATGGAAAATGGCTGGTAGCGGTGACGGACTCTTTGGGAAACGTCTTAAACGAAAGCAACGGCTCAATTTCTTTGAATGTTTCCGGAAAAAAGGAATTTGATCTATGGCTAACGGATAATGGAACTATTACGGAAGGCGACGTTAAATACAAAGTCCTAGTGGTCATGAGCGACGGAAGCATCTTGGAAAAGGATGTAGTGCGCGCCAAAGAAGGCAAAGAGGTTTCAAAGGCCGGGATGCCTTCGGACAGAGCTCAAGTTTCTGACAAAATTCGCGCTACTTATCGCGGCAAGGGGCCTATGAACTACCTAAAGAAGGCAGAGGTTTCCTCTCTTCTTGCCTCGGCGGACGCGAATCCCGACGCTCACGTGCTACTCAAGCTCATTAATATTAAAGGAACCATAGAAAGCATTACCGTTAAGGCAAAAGATGGCAAAAGCGGAACATGGGACACCATTCCGGGAAACGGCGTATGGAATATAGTAGTCACCCGAGCGGCGTCAGGGGGAATACTGTCTAACACGGACGGGTCTTTCAATATGGAGGTCGAAGGAGACACGCAACTGCACCTCTGGCTGGCTGACAACGGTAATTTCGGCGTCGCACCGGAAAAGTTTGAGGTTTATGTAGCCTTTGAAGACGGGCGCTTGCTGAAGAATACGATAAGAAAATGATCTTACCAACTGCTGCAATCTGAACATTTATAGTGCGACGTTATAAATCATTGAAGTAAGATGGCCTGGCAACTAATTATTGCATAAGCTGTCAGGCCATTTTTGTCGTAGGGGCCAATGATCCACCCATGTCATAATTTAGAACACAGCACAAGTAGAATGCAATCTTTCGATCTAACCCGATAGCACAGTATATTCCCTTTGAGAAAGGCGCCGACGACCTTGTATGAACCACCATTTGTTGTTGGCTGCCGGAAAGTTTTTTCTGGGAATTATTTACATACATCGTCTCATGGCTGAATCTTTATGTCCTGTGTTATAATATTTAAATCAGAATCTATTACAAAACCTGTATTATAATTGCATATCTTAAAAACCAAAGCTGTTGCCTTGGTGTAAGTCAAGAATTGCAAGCAGATCGTATAGGTTTGCTGATTTCTGTTTTCGGCAAATTTATGTTGAGAAATCTTTGCTTTGGCCGTCGAGTTTGTAAAGTCGTTCGTCGGAAGGAACAATTAATATTTCATTAAAAGTTCACATATATATCGCTATTATTTCATATACATCTCTTTTAACGAATATATAGATTATCAAAAACAACACAAGCCATATTATATAGATTATATTAAGTTTTATATATTTTTTTCATTTACATATGGTAGACATACAAGGAGGTGTTTGTTGCATTTACAGAAGGCTTTTGTATGCATTTAATGGTGTGCTGCAACTAGAATATGAAAGAAAAAAACGTGAAGAAAGGGGTTTTAGGATGAGTTTATCGAAAAAAACATTGTATTTGATATTGGGGTTAGTTTTTGTTTTTACTGTCGCAGCAGCAGGAGCCGAGAAATGTTTTGCTCGAAACGGCAACGGAAAAATAACCTTTGCCGATTTCAGTTGGGAGAGCGTTCAAGTACACAATAGGATAGCCGGTTATCTGATTAGACATGGTTGGGGTCGTGAAGTCGAATACATGCTTGTCGAGGAAGTGCCAGGCTTTATGGGACTGGAGAGGGGCGATATTCAGATAGCAATGGAGGCCTGGGTTGACAACGCAGCTTCCTACTGGGAAGAGGCCAAAAAACGCGGGATGATCATAAGCCTTGGAAAGAACTACCCAGACGCGCCTCAAGGGTGGTATGTTCCAACTTACATCATCGAAGGAGATGAAGAGAGGGGCATCAAGCCCATGGCTTCGGATCTCAAATCCGTCTCAGATCTGCCCAAGTATTGGGAGCTTTTCAAAGATCCCGAGCTCAAAACAAAGGGACGCTTCAACAACGGCCCTTCGGGTTGGATAATAAGCGTCATAAATGAAAAACGCCTCAAAGCCTACGGACTGGATAAAACCTATCGAAACTTCTATACCGGCTCTGCAGCAGCCCTGGCTTCGGCTATTGCCGGAGCTTATGAACGAGGAAACCCTGTTCTGGCTTACTACTGGGAGCCTACCCCCCTTCTTGGAATGTACGACATGACGAGGCTCGAAGAACCGCCCTACGATGAAAAAGTATGGAACGATACAGGAGCATGCGAAATGCCCAAGTGCAGGGTGTTGAAAGTTGCCAATCGCGATTTTCTCGAAGAAAATCCCGAGATAGAGGAGATGCTCAAACGCTACAGAACTTCTCTGGAACTTACCAACGAAGTGCTGGCATATATGAAGAAAAACGCAGTCACTCCCAAAGATGCTGCCGAATGGTTTTTAAAAACCCATCCGAAACTGTGGAGATCCTGGATAGCAAATCCAAAGGTCCAAGAAAAAATCGCCAGATCTCTCGAGCAAATTTAAGGGAGGATCGAGGGAATTGATAACTAAATGTGAATCGGTCGTGATAGCACATTCACGGGAAATACCCATTTTATCCTTTTCTCCCCTGGAAAGGACTTGCAGTCGGCTCCTCGAATGGGCGCGCCCTCTGCTTTCTGCAGATCTTTACCGCGAAAGCATGCGGGCTGTCGAGGGTTTTTTGTCGTCCAGCGGAGAGGGACATCTCCTTCAGGGCGAACTTGACAGAATTTATCCTGAGCAAAGGGACGTTTTAAAGTGGATGCCCTACTGGGAAAATTGGTACCTCTCCAACAGACATCCCCTTCCCGCTAACTGCAATCCCTTCTATGTGCTGGAAATCGAAGGAGAAAAGCTTAAAATCGATAATGTTGAGCTTTCAGCGATGGCGGTGGAGGCTGCCCTTAAATTTCACCTGAAAATAAAAAAGGGAGACCTAAAACCCGACCGTTGGAATGGCCGCCTTCTTTCAATGGAACAATACGACTTAATCTTCGGCGTTACACGCATCCCCGGAAAGGATATGGATCGAAATCTGAAAAGCGATACCGACTATATAGCCGTCCTTTGTAACGGCCATATTTTCCTTCAAAAAGTCTTGGAGGGCGAAAATATCGTGCCGAGCGAAGGTCTTGCTCGCAATTTTCGAATCATTATGGAGCAATCCAGGCGACCTGCAAGAGTGCCTCTATCGGAGCTTACCTCCTTACCTCGATCGAAGTGGGCCGAAATCCGCGATAAACTTATACAATGCAAAGAGGTCGCAAGAGCTATCGAAGCAATAGAAAAAAGCCTTTTTGTGCTCTGCCTAGATGAACCGAGGGAAATGACGCTAGAAGAGCTATCTTTAAGCGTTCTTCTGGGGCCCCCTGAAAGCAGGTGGTTTGACAAGTCGTTGCAGGTGGTAGCCTTGGGCAAGGGCCGAATAGGCATAAACTTCGAGCACTCCCAGAGGGACGGCACGCCCATGGGTCGTTTCGTCAAATTCTTAAATGAAGAGATTGCGACCTTAAGGCTCAAAACAGGGGCCGCTCCTTCCCCGATAGAAGTGGACATACCGGAAAGGGATTATGTCAAAGATATATCGTTGAAAGCTCAAAAAGAAGCAGAAAAAGCATTTTCTAAGTTGAAATTGAGCGTAATTAACTTCAAAGATTTCGGGAAGGAAGAAATTAAAAGGCTTAAGTTGAGTCCCGACGGCTTTGTCCAAACTGCTCTTTTTCTTTCGCAAAAAAGAGCCTGGGGGCATGTAAAAACTACTTTTGAATCGGTTATGCTCAGGCAATTCTGGAAAGGACGAACGGAGGGAATGAGGCCATTTAATTCCTGGACTGGGGCTTTCCTTAGGCTTATCGACGATCCTTCTGCAAGCGACAGAGCGCGCAATGCAGCCATGCTAAAAGCCATAAAAGCTCACAGCTTTCGTGCCAGGCTGTGCATGGACGGCAAAGGCCTGGAGGGTCATCTGGGACTTCTTGAGGCTATCGCCGAGGGAAAGGTGGGTAAGAGAGCGTTAGTCGAAAAGCCAAAAATATACGAATGCCCTGCCTGGAAGGTGCTGCAGGATATCGGGATAACATCATCCACTACCTCGGGCGAAGGGTTGGTTTCTGCAGGCTACGGCCCGGCCCAGGAAGACGGCATTGCCGTAAGGTACATCAAAAGGCCTGACTGTTTAGTCTTTTGCGTTACGAGCCTCGATGATTTTGATGATTCTAGAAGGCGCTTCATCGAAAAACTTCCGAAGGCATTGAAGGATATGCGCCGCTGTGCTGGCCTGTCGACGGAACGTAAGTTTCTTTGACAAGCACGTAAAAATTTTGGTAATATAAAACTTACTATAGTGCTTGCTTCTGTAATTTTAGCCTTTCGATTTCCCAAAGTTCATAAAATTTTCGTAGTGCCCATTTCGCGATGCCCATTACGAGATCGCCGACCGATTTGCTTATATTTTCTTGCAAACCCGATGCATTAATCCGAGGCGCTAAATAGTAAATAAAATAATACAAAGGGAGGAATGCGTAAATGAGAAAACTTTTCGCACTTTTTTGCGCTGTTTCAATTGCGGTTTTTTGTATTGCAGGGTCAGCGCCGGCAAAGGATAAAACGGTTACCTTTGTAGATTTCAGCTGGAGCAGCGTACAGATGCACAACAGAATAGCTGGTTTTGTCCTGGAACACGGATACGGCTATAAGCCTAACTACATTTTCGCCGAATCCGTGCCAGGACTGACAGGACTGGCACGTGGGGATATCGACGTAGCCATGGAGATGTGGGTCGATAACGTCTTAGATTGGTACAATAAAGCTGTAGGAAAGGATAAAAAAGTCATCGACCTTGGTCCTGTTTTTCCTGACTCGCCTCAGGGTTGGTACGTGCCCACCTTCGTCATCGAAGGCGACGAAGAGAGGGGCATCGAACCTATGGCTCCGGATTTGAGGTCGGTCTACGACCTTCCCAAATACTGGGAACTTTTCAAAGACCCGGAAAAACCGAATAAGGGACGCTTCTACAACGCAATCCCGGGGTGGGTGGTTCATGATATTAACTTAAAGAAATTGGAAGCTTACGGGCTTACCGAAACCTTCGAGCCCTTTGGTCCGGGTTCGCAAACTTCCCTGGCTACGGCAATAGTAACGGCGTACAACAAAGGTCAACCTGTTCTCGCCTACTACTGGGAACCCGAATGGATTATGGGAATGTTAAATATGACTCGTCTTGAGGAACCGCCCTACGATCCAAAAAAGTGGAACGATGAGGCGGGCTATGCCTGCGAATTTCCGGCCGCCCGTGTCCACATCGGCATCAACGCCGATTTTCTCAAGAATAACACGGAGATACTGAGCTTTTTGGCAAATTACGAGACCACTCTGGAGCAAAACAACGCAGCCTTGGCGTACATGCAGCAGAATAATGCCAACGTCGAAACAACCGCAGTATGGTTTCTCAAGGAATACAAAGACCTATGGACGAAATGGATACCCGACGACGAAGTTAAAGAAAAAGTATTAAAGGCTCTGGAAAAAATAAAGATATAAAAAAGCTGCCCCCGATGGGACTTTGTCTATCGGGGGCGTTTTAACGTCAGATATTTAAATCTACAAGGCTTACCAATAATTTTACCGCGCCTTCTACGTCGCTTAGGCTCACCGTCTCACTCGGAGAGTGGACGTATCTGGTGGGTATTGAAAGCGTTGCGGAAGGGATACCTTCCTTCGTCCTTTGAAGTGCGGCAGCGTTAGTGCCGCCAAAGGTCAAAACTTCCTTTTGGTAAGGTACGCCTGCCTTTTGTGCTGCCTGCTCCAGCAGTTCGACGACCTTCCTGTGGCTTATGGACATCTTGTCCTTGATCTTTATGGCAGGGCCTTTTCCCAACGCCATGGCGTGCCTTTTAAGACCTTTGGGATGATCGGCCGAATCGGTGACATCAACGGCTATGCAAATTTGAGGTGAAAAACTGTATGCCGATACAAAGGCTCCGACGAGCCCAATTTCCTCCTGAACGGAAAAAGAGCCTATGACCGTGTGTCTGTGGTGTTTTAAATTCTTGAAGACCTCGACTAAAACGGCACAGCCCACCCTGTCGTCCATGGATTTCGATGTTAGGTAATTGCCGTTTTTGTAAAAATAGGAATCGTAGACGCCAAACGTACCGATTGAGACCAATTTTTCGGCTTCACTGCGGTCGCCGGCGCCGATGTCCACGAAGAGGTTGTCAAAGGTGAGGTTAGATAAATTTTTCTTTTGTTCCTCGGGCGTCTCGCCTTCGTAGTAAACCACTCCCGTGGCTTTGGGGAACTTTATTCTTTGGCCTACATAGTAATAGGGAGAAACTCCGCCAACGGGCTCCACCCTGAGGAATCCCTTGTCGTCTATATTCGTTACCACAAGCCCGATTTCGTCTATATGGGCGTCTAAAAGCACCTCTTTGTTGTCTCTTCCCCTTTTCCAGACGAGCAAATTGCCCAGGGAATCGAACTTGTGTCCGTCTATGTGGCCTTCAAGGTGTTTAAGGACGACTTTTTGGACCTCCTCTTCCCTACCGCTTGGGCCGTAACTTTCTGTCAGTTCTTTGATTAAATCTATCATCTTGCAAAACCCTCTCCTTCTTCTAAGATTTTGCTGACCAGTTTGACCGTGTTTTCAAAATCTCCCAGGTCGATCATGGACAAAGGGCTATGAATATATCGAGCAGGAACGGAGATTACCCCAGCCGGTACTCCTCCACCGGTTTTTGCCAAGCGCGCAGCGTCCGTTCCGCCCGCGGTCCTCCTT
Source organism: Acetomicrobium thermoterrenum DSM 13490 (assembly GCF_900107215.1). Taxonomy (NCBI): domain Bacteria; kingdom Thermotogati; phylum Synergistota; class Synergistia; order Synergistales; family Acetomicrobiaceae; genus Acetomicrobium; species Acetomicrobium thermoterrenum. The sequence continues at coordinate 13,705 of NZ_FNPD01000005.1, forward strand.
TTATATTGATGCTTGATGTCGTATTTTTGGGCGACCTGCAGTATGGATTTGTAGATCTTTTTATTTACCACGTAGCCTCTGTGCATGAAGGTAACGGCGGGGCCGTCTCCCAGGTGAGTTGCCCACTGATGTTCCGGAAGGCCGGGATCGTCTCCTGCCGTGGTTCCCTCGATCACCAAGGCTATATTGGGTTGAAGCTGTTCAAATAATACCGCGCTTCCCCGAAGGCCCGTCTCTTCCTGGACCAGGAAGGCAAGGTACAGGTCGTCCTCGTAACGTTGTTCCTGTTCTATTACCTCCATCAAGACGGCGCAACCTGCCCTGTCGTCGAAGGCCTTGCCCGTAGCCCTGGAATGTTCTTGCCTGAAATCCGTCGCAAATGAGATGTAGTCTCCTAATTCTATTTTACGTGAGGCTTCTTCCTTTGACCTTGCACCTATATGTATGCGAAGGTTTTCGAATTTGGGTGATGCCAGCAGCTCGTCTTTCTTTTGAAGGTGTATGGCCTTGTAACCGATAACTCCGGGCAGCTCTCCTTTGATCCTGACGTGTTTTCCAACGACGACCCGGGGATCGACGCCCCCTACGGGGGCAAAGGACAGCGTTCCGTCATCCTCAATGTTTGTCACCATGAAGCCGACCTCGTCCATGTGGGCAGCCAGGACGAACTTTCTGTTTGACCTGGTCCCCTTCTTGAAGGCGATCAAGTTGCCCATGACGTCGACTTTTAAGCTGTCCACCTTGTCTTTAATCTTTTCTTCTATAAACTTTCTGATGCGTCCTTCATCTCCAGAGACGCCGTCAAGTTCGGATAATTCCTTTAAGTACAACGCCTTCACCCCTTTCATTAAAGGTTTACGGTGCTTGCCAATGCCAGCAGGCGTGCCGTTTCTTCCACGTCGCTGGGGTCGACCAATTCTACGGGCGTGTGCATGTACATGAGCGGTATGGAGACCAGCGCCGTCTTTATGCCCGACCTCGTAAGCTGTACCTCGTCCGTGTCGGTATGAGATCTCCCGGGCGTGGGCTCGATCTGCGTCCTTACGCCGTGACGTTTTGCCACATCACATAAGGCCTTGTAAAACTCCCTGTTTATGACGGGCCCGACTGCCAATACGGGACCTTCCGAGATCTTAATCGGGGGCATCTGCGGGATACGCTCGTTGCCGTGGGTGACGTCTATCACTATGGCCTCGTCCAACCCAAGCTCGTACGCGACGGAGACCGCCCCCGGACCTGCGATCTCCTCCTGGCTTGAAAAGATGAAATAAACGTCAGCCCTGTTTTTTATCGTCTCAAGCTCGCGTGCAGCCAAGATTAGGGCAGCACAGCTTGCTCTGTTGTCCAATGCCTTACCGGAAAGTTTATCGCCTAAAGAGGCACACCTTCCTTCGATGACGCAAATGTCTCCTACGCTTACGGCTTCGCCTAAGGGGCCGCAGGATACATCGACGTAAATGTCGTTGTAATCGGGGACCTTATCTTTTTGATCATCTTTTTGGAGGTGAGGAGGAAGAAAGCCCACAACTCCTGTGACGACACCTTGCTTGGTGAATATCTTTATCCTTTGAGAGATGACTACCTTCGGATCTATGCCACCGATTGGTTCGACCCTCAAAAAACCTCTTTCTTCAAGCTTTGCGACGACGAACCCTATCTCATCAGCATGGGCAAATATCCCAAGTTTTTTGCCGTTTTGTCCCTTTTTAGCGGCTATAAGAGCGTTCATCCTGTGCTTTCTTACGGAATCGACGTAGGGTTTGATGTTTTCTTCGATGACCTTCAGGACTTCGTCCTCATAGCCCGAGGGACTGTCAGCGCTTGAAAGACATTTAAGCAAAGAAACCGTATCCAATGACATCACTCCTTTGGTCGTAGCTATACATAAAGCAGCTTGGGTTTAGGTTCAGGAATCTCCCTGCCAAGTTGCTTTGCAGTTTCTATCCATTCCTTGATCACAACAAAAGCTTTTACAGCCTCATCATATGTTTCGTCATCGGCCATGCAACCCGGCAATTCCGGCACTTATACTATAAAACAATTATCTTCTTTATTCCAATATTTACAGGAGGGTTAGCACTTCCAGAAAAAGGCAAGCCACAGGCAGGGCAGGGCGGTGCTTGTCGAAAGTACGCGGTGTTTGACGTGAGCAGGGATTAAAACCCATTCTCCCCTATTGAGCACTTTTGTGCTGCCGTTTTCCCACTGGATAACTCCCTGTCCTTCGAGGACGCACACCCATTCATTCTCTTTTTGGTCGTACCAAAACCCCTCGGGAGATGCCTGGCCTGTCGAAATGATGCGCTCTATGCGCACCCATTCGTCGCCATAAAGAATCTCAGTGACCTCTTCGCTAAGCGACGCTGATGATGGATCATAAAGATTCGCATTCTTTTTCATTAAAGGTACGCTCTCCATTTCTAAGATCGGGCGCAAATTTCTGTGCTTAGGCCTAATTTAACTTATGTAAATTCCCGCCTCTTTGTTACTATATTGTACATCATCGTTAGCTTGTCCACTTGCGGGGCTGGACTTAGGCCTTTTGAAGTATTCAGGATGTTGCTTTGCGAGATAGCTCTGATCAAACAGGACTCTAGTGAGATGTTTTTCCATTAAAGCCACAGACTTCTTTTTATCCCTGACTTTTATCGCTTCCAGGATCGCACTATGTTCGTCAACGGTCTTTCTCATGTCCATCTCAGCGAGGTTGAGGATACGGACTCTGTCAAAGTGAGTCATCATGCCCCTCAATGTATTGTAAACGCGCTCTTTATTGCAGGCCTTAAACAAGTATTTATGGAAGTCGTTATCATGCTCCAGCAATTGTTTATAATCTCCCCGACTGACGCAATATTCCTGTAATTCCAAATTGTGTTGAAGGAAGATGAAATCCCTCTCCGTTAACTTTTCGCAGGCGAGGTCCACGATCGCCTTCTCGAGAACACACCTCATAAAACGTGCCTCCTCGACCATCTCCATATCGATCAAGGATATGTACGTTCCCTTTTGGGGGTACACTTCCACGATCGATGCCTTGGCCAGCTCAAGGAAAGCTTCTCGCACAGGCGTCCTGCTTACGCCAAGCAATTCTGCAATTTCGTTTTCGCTTATTGCCTGCCCGGGCTTCAAGTTTAAGTTAACAATATTGTATTTTAAAACCCTGGTAACGTATTCTCTTGCAGTTTCTCTTTTATTCTTCGGCAATATTTCCAGCAATTTTTATACACCTACTTTTTCGCCAAGTTGTGATAACGTTTTCTATATAACAAGAAATAATCAACTATGATCCATAAATTAATCTTGGAAGTATTAGGACAATATCTGGCACTAAGGCAAATAATATAATTAATACCACAATTGCTACTAAAAATGGGATTGACTGTATCACGTATTTTTCAACCGAGACATCCAACAAAGAGCAAACAGTATAAACTACAGCTCCTACAGGGGGAGTCATCCCTCCAAGAGTAACAATTGTCATCATAATTATTCCAAAATGGACAGGATCGATTCCAATAGATCTGATGATGGGTAAAAATATAGGAGTTAAAAGCAAAGTATTAACTGTAGCCTCCATGAGCATCCCGGCAACAAATAAAAAGGCCATTATTATAAACAGCAACAAGGTCGGATTTGTCGTAACGGAAGTTATTAAAACAGCGACCTTTTGAGGGACTTGGTCAGTTATAATAGCGTACCCGAATATACCTGAACATGCAATGATCAAAAGTATAACTCCAATGTCCACTACGCTTTGACTTAAAGCAAGTTTAACCTTTTCCCATGAAAGTTCTTTATAAATAAACATACCAATAATTGCAGCGTATACAACAGCAAATGCTCCACCTTCCGTAGGTGTAAACAATCCAAACCTAATGCCACCTATAAGTAACAATGGAAAAATCAATGCCCAGATACTTTCTAAAAAGCTATCACGGAGTTCACTGAAAGTAAAGCGCCTTGGGCGCACCGGTGCATATCCTCTTTTTTTAGAAGTAATATAAGCAGTAACCATCAGCACAATAGCCATTAAGATTCCAGGAATTATGCCTGCGATGAATAATCTGCCTATTGAGACCTGTCCCACATATCCATATAATATAAACCCTATGCTAGGAGGAATTGTTGCAGTGATAAGAGAACTCATTGCAGTAACCGCAGCAGTATAAGCTCTATCGAATCCTTGTTTTATCATTGCTGGGCCTAATATTCGAGATTCCATCGCTGCATCTGCTACAGCAGAACCGGATAATCCACCCATTAAAGCGCTTAATACTATATTTACATGGGCAAGACCGCCAATAAGATGTCCAGTTAATATGGTAGAAAATTTTATGAGGCGATCTGTTATGCCTGTAGCGTTCATTAAATTACCTGCGAGGACAAAGAAGGGGACGGCAAGTAAAGGATAATTCTGAAGACTGCCTATCATACGTTGTGCTGCAATAGAAAAGGGTATATATGGATCAACGACGAAAAATAATGAAGCTGAGATTCCAATAGTAAATGCTAAAGGCATACCTATAAATAATAGTATTAGAAAAACTATTGATACAGTTAACATGCCCATGAAAACAACCCCTTTTTGCTTTTATTAGTGGTTTTCACTCAGTGCATTAACATCCATGGGGCAATCTGCATCCTTATTGATGTCATGAAAGGTTTCTGGAAGTGGTGATTTCATCAATTCAATTATCTTTTTTATTGTGGTTTGCAACATCAAGATGCACCCAATTGGAGCGCTTGCAGTAGCATATGCATAACTAACACGTAAAGAATCGAATGTCCTTTCGACATTTTGAAATGTCAATGATAATCCATACCAAGCTATTGCAATAAGAAAAACTGCAATTAACATCTGAATAAAAATAAGAACGATCCTTTTCAAACGGTTAGGGAGCATATTAACAATTAAATCAATACCTATATGGCGGTTGTGTCTCAAAGCAATATCTCCACCTAAAAATACAAGCCAAGTAAAAAGCAGTTTTGCAATATCGCTAGCCCAAACAAGGGGGAAGCCTGCATATCGCATTACAGCATCTGAAAATACGAATAAAACTATTAAAACCAAAATGATTTGTGCGATAATATATTCTACATATTCTAACTTGTGAGCTTTATTGTTAGTCATTTCTACTTCCCCCTTTAAAATACTTATATTGTTTTACTCTTGTAATACATATGCACGATACATATATTTAGATAAAGAGTGAAAGCTATTGATTAAGAAAGTCATTTATAATTTTTCTTTCCTCAGTATAACCAAGTTCTTCGTAAAGAGGAGCTGTGGCTTCACGAAAATGAGTTGTGTCCACTTCTAAGATCGTTACTCCTGAATTAACCATCTCTGATTTATAATCGTCTATTCTCTTGAGCGTTAATTGAGACGCGTAATCTCCTGCTTCTGCAGCTACTTCCATGAGGATATTTTGATAATCTTGAGGCAAACTGTTGAACCAATTAATTCCTACAACAAGAGGCGAGAGAAGATGGAAATGACCAGTTTCTGAAATATATTTAACAACTTCGTATAAGCGAGCCCCATAAATTGCCGGATACTGTGCTTCACAGCCATCTATAACCCCTTGCTGAAGCCCAGGGTACACCTCAGCCCATTCTAATGATACTGGAGATGCTCCCATAGCACGAACAGTTGCTTGCCAAACCCTTGAACCTGTTGTACGTATTTTTACGCCTTTTAAATCTGCAGGTATTTTAACCGGAATGTTTCGAGTTGCCACATGTCTTGCACCTTGATACCAATTAAAGGCAAGAACCTTGTACCCATGTTCCTCTAATTGTTTCGTCCATTCCTTAAAGAAATCTGACATTACGACTTTCCTCGCTTCTTCGTATGAGTTCGTCATATAAGGCATATCCAGCACTCCAATTGAACGAACAATTTCCGCTAATCTGGCAGCATCTGCAATTGATGCGACATTGGCGCCAACCCTTGCTTGTTCAAGCTGATCATCAGTACCGCCTAATTGACCATCAGGGTATACAGTTATTTGTAATCCCCCATTTGTAAGCTCCTCAACTCGTTTTTTCAACCATAGTGCGCCTTCATGCATAGGATCGCTGGTGCTAACCACATGAGCAATACGCAAAGCATATTTATCAGCGCATTCCGCAACTGTAGCGCTAGATATTAACCAGAAGCCTACAACGCACAGAAACAAACTTGCAATTACGAAAAATTTGCGGTTAAACATTTTGATCATTCCTCCTCTAATATTTTATATTTAATCTAAACAACATATTTTATTTAAATTACCCTTTTAAGATATGCTAAATTTTCGCAGAGCTATAATTGTGTCTAAAAATCGTAGATGTTTTATTTGTCATCTTATCTATCGCTTCCCACAGACCCTGCAGGTAAACTGCGCCCAAAGCCCTATCGTATAACCCGTAACCGGGGCGGCCTGTTTCTTTCCATATCATCCTACCGTGATCCGGCCTCATGTATCCGTCAAATTCCACATCGTAAAAGGCCTTTACGATCTCAAACATGTCAAGGGATCCGCATTTGGAGAGGTGTGCGCTTTCATAGAAATCCCTTTCGGAGGTGAATTTAAGGTTTCTGATGTGCGCAAAATGGATCCTGCCTTCCCTACCAAACTCCCTAATGATAGCAGGGATGTCGTTTTGCCTGTTAGCGCCAAGAGAACCGGTGCAAACGGTTATGCCGTTGTACCTGCTTTTGTTCAGGTCCAGAAATTTGCGTATATTCTCCCTTCCCGTTATGACCCTTGGCAAGCCAAAAACCGGCCAGGGCGGATCGTCGGGGTGTATGGCCATCTTTATGTCGCACTCCTCTGCGGAAGGTATTATGCTATCGAGGAAATATTTGATATTTTTCCAGTACTTGTCCTCTGTCATCTCTTTGTATCTTTCTATGGTCCTTGAGATTTCCTTAAGCCTTTCGGGCTCCCAACCGGGAAGTTCTGAATCCTTCGACTGTTCCATGAACTGTTCGGCAAAGTTTTCAGGATCTATCTTGGAGACGAAATCGTGCCTATATGCCATGGTCCTGGAGCCGTCGTCTAACCGCTGCTCTAACTCCGTCCTAAGCCAGTCGAAGGCGGGCATGAAGTTGTAGCAGATCACCTTCACGCCTATTTGGGAGAGGTTTTTTATGGTCTTTATGTATTTTTCTATGTACCTGTCCCGCGTTTCAAGCCCTAACTTAATATCCTCATGTACGTTTACGCTTTCTATCACTTCAAGCTTTAAGCCGTAGCTTTCGACTTCTTCCTTTAGGGCCTTGAGACGTTCTATTGGCCACACCTCACCAACTGGTATGTCGAGCAAGCTGGTTACAACTACTTCCATTCCGGGAATCTGCCTGATCTGTTCAAGCGTTATATGGTCATATTCCTTTCCAAACCAACGAAAACTCATCTTCACGACATATCTACCTCCATGTTTACGTACTTGTTAAGCGTCCTTCGCACAGCGCCGGGTGCTGTCAACATTTCCTCAAGCATTCCTTCGATTTTAGGCGCAAGGCCGTGCTCGCACAGATCGATCCCGAAAATTAATTTGTTGGATAAAATAGGCCTGAGTATATCGCCAAAGGGACCTTTGTCGCCGATAGATATGTGCTTCATTTTTTCGTGTAATTCGGGAACCATCGGATCGGGGCTGAGCTCGAATGCCTCTCCTTTATCATCTATTCCAATCAAATAGCGAAGCCATCCCGCAAAAAACAGAGGGATATAGGTCAAAGCAGTTATGTCGTGTCCTTTGGCGATGTGTGCCTTAAGCGTCTCTCCGAAGCGTATGGGAATCTTTTGAGAGGTATCGCAGGCTATCCTTTGCGGAGTATCGGGAACGAAGGGGTTGGGCAGGCGCTCTTCTATGACTTCGCGCATGAACTGCTCGGGGTCTATAATGCCCGGGTTTACTGCAACGGGCAACATTTCGTCGTATCCGGCCCTTTCGATCAGGGATTTTAAGTCGCTGTCGCGCATCTCTTCAAAGATAGCTTTATAACCCAATAGACATCCGAAGATCGCAAGCATCGAATGAAGGGGGTTTAAGCAGGTGCAGACTTTCATTCTTTCCACTTTGTCGACGGTGTCTCTGTCGGTAAATATGACCCCTGCCTTTTCAAGTGGAGGGCGAGAATTTGGGAAAGTATCTTCTATTACAAGATATTGGACATGCTCGGTATTTACGAAGGGCGCAATGTAAGTATTTTTGGATGTGCATATGATCTTCATATCTTTTAAACCGTCCGATTCCAGCAGGGCCTCTATCCTTTCAGAGGGTCTTGGCGTGATCTTGTCTATCATGCTCCAGGGGAAAGTCACAAGTTTCGGATCGTTGATGTAATCTACGAAGCCGGGGTCAACTAAGCCGTTTTTTGCCCAATTCGTCGCGAAAGTATTTATGGCTTCATATAGCTTGTCGCCGTTATGGAAGAAGTTATCCATGCTTACCAGAGCAATCGGCAGCCTTCCTGCTTGATATCTTTTGTAGCACAGCATGGCCACGAGGCCCATTATGGTCTTTGGTGCGCTTGGGAAATTTTCAAGTTCACGAAGGACTTGGGGAAAATATTCTCCGTTAGAATCAGCTAAAGAATAACCCTTTTCGGTGATCGTGAAACTTACCATTTGAAGTGATGGGGAGGTAAAAATCTTAGCAAGCTTATCGATGTTATCGCTTGCGGTTAAAGCATCAGCAATGCTTCCTATGACCTTCTTTTGCATGGTGCCGTCGGATTTTATGGAGACGACAACGCTTAAATTATCGTAGGGATCGTAAATCTTTCTGATTATCTCTTCGTCAAAGGCCTCGCAAACTGTTATTCCGCTGTTACAGAGGCCATTGTCAAGCAACGTCTGATGGAGTGCGGCCGGCAGAGCTCTAAATATGTTTCCGGCACCAAAATGAAGCCATATTGGATCCTGGGATGTCAATTTTTTCATTTCCCGCAGATCGAACTTGGGCAGTTCGTATCCTTTTTCTTGCCATTCATTGCCTTTCTTTAAATCCTGCACGCGAAGATTCACTCTACATCACCTGCGTTTTGAATGGTTTAAAAAGGAACCTCATACTCCAGCTGCTTGCATACTACCATACTTGTATGTAAGTTGTCAATACAAACTAGCTGTATTTTAACGCCCTATTTATATATCTACGATAAATTGCTATATTTGCACTACGAAAGATAATGTGGGGACGACAGATAGGGGGAGTTGTATAATTGCTGTTGTTTGTGTTGTTTAATCGATCTGGGATGCGGATTTTTTCAGGGATTTTAATGAAAGGAAGATATTTTTTGCCTGTTGAGATCGCAAGTTTCTGTGGGATAAAGATATACGCGCATCTGTCAAACAGAGTGACCTTTTTCAACAGCCCCTACCCTGCGCACTTCGAACACAAAGCTGTCGACATTTACCCTTTCTCTCATGACGCACCCTCTCCCGTAGAGGGAAAGGTTATGTATATTTATGAATTTACAGCCCCAAGGACGAAGCAATTTCAAATACCCACAAAGGAATACTTGATCGCCATCCAAACGCCGGTGACCTCGGAGTATCTCGTTCGCATCCTCCATGTAAAACCAATCGTCAAGGTGGGCGACTGCGTAAAGGTTGGCCAGACTCTGGGGGAGATGGTAAAAAACGGCCACTTCGACTCCTGGACCGATCGTCATATGCACGTCGAAATCAGGCCACGCGACAATCTGATCAGGGCAAGGGGAGGCATGCCGATTTACGCTTCCTTGAAATGGGAAAAGTTTTACGGCGCGCTTCCTGCCTCAAGCTTTCAGGGCAAAGTCGTCGTCCAAAGGCCGAATTACATGCTCCTTAAAGGCCCTACTGCCCGGATGGGCTTATTTTCCGGCCTGCCTGTTACAGTTGGCAAGGGCATTGGGATTTTAGACGGAGGTTTGCCGCATTACGGCTTTGGAGGCGTGCTGGCACGCGAAAGGGCAGAGATCGGCGATCCCGTTTATATCGAAGACATAAGGATAGGTCACGTAACAAAAATTTACTCCGACGGTTTTGCCAGGTTTGAAGTGGAACCTTTTTCAGTAAAGTTGGACAACTTTAGCATGAAGGGCATTTCGTGTTATATGGGTTTGTCCGGTGATTTTATGTGGAAGTTGATCCCTCGAGACGGAAAAAGGATGAGTTTGAAGGATAAAGCCTCTGTTATCATCAGCTCGTAAGTTCAAGTTCTTCTTTAGTGCTACAATAAACGACAGAAATATAATTTAGGGGGTCGATGCGATGGAACGAAAGAAAGAAGCCGATGCTGCAAGAATAGTTGTTATTCTCGACGACTATGCGGGACAAAATACTTCTTTTTTGGCTCAACATGGTATTTCACTGCTCATCGAAGTCAAATCGGGACAAGAGTATCGCAGAATCCTCATGGACACGGGCCAATCCGGGCTTCCTGTTTTATATAATATGGAGCTTCTTGGCATCCAGCCCTCTTCCATCGATGCCATTGTTCTATCTCACTGCCACTACGATCATACTAAGGGCTTAGTGGAAACACTTAAAGCCATCGGGAAAAAAGATATCCCAGTGATCGCTCATCCGGATATTTTCCGGCCTAATTACTCTTTCGATTCCTTCATCCACAATATCGGGATTACGCGAGAAAACGGAAAAGAGGCCATAGAGGCAGCCGGAGGCGTGCTTATGCTTACCAAGGAACCTTTCGCAATAATGCCCGGCGTTACGACCACTGGTGAAGTTCCCAGGAAACGGGATTTCGAAAATCAGGGCATAGGAACTTACAATATCGAGGAAGGCAAAATAGTGCCTGACGAAATACGTGATGATCTTTCGCTCATCATAAAGGTAGCCGGGAAGGGCATTGCTGTAGTTTCGGGCTGTAGTCACGCTGGGATCGTAAATATAATCGACCGTTCGAAAGAGATAACCAAGGAGGACCGTGTAGATGTAGTTATCGGCGGCTTTCATCTAATTAAAGCCTCCAGAGAGCGCATCGAGAAAACCGCTGCCGCCTTTGTGGATCTTGACATACATGAGATAATCGCCGGACATTGCACAGGCATGGCCGCACTATGCGAATTTTCGAAAACGCTCGGTGACCGCTTTAAGCAGCTTCATGTAGGAACAATAGTTGATCTATAGGTCGCATTGCATGGCACGACTATGATCAGGTGCATAGGAAGCGATGTCTTAAGAAGAACATATCTCCCTTTTCATGATGGATAACGTTTTTCAAAAAAGCCCGTCACGCCTTCCCTTGTATCTTCAGTAGTGCGATGCCCAGCAAATACTTAATTTACGCAAGCAAACCACTTTTCGTAGTCCATTTAGCCAAGCTCTTTCTTGATGGATTCTATCTCCTCTTTTGTGGGCTTTCGAGGGAAGTTATACATAGGGCCCAAGGGCGATTCGTTATAAAAGGGCCTGTTGCAATTAGGGCATCCTGACGTCATGAAGGGGATGCCGCTGTCCGCGGCAAGCTCAAGCGTAGCGCCGTCAACGCCAAAATCATTTAAGCATCCGCCTTGAAATTTCATGTTATCTGCTCTTGTAATGCCGCTTGCTATGAGGTGGCGTGCCATCTGGATTTTTCTGTAGCTAGAAACTTTAGGCCTCGGCCATTTTTCAAGTGGGGTTCCCTTGACGGGCGTAAAGGCAAAAAGCCCTACCGTTATACCACGGTCGTAAAGCATCTGAATTGTCCTTATCATCTCTTCTTCACTTTCTCCCAAGCCGACTACGAGGTGGGTTGTCGCCCTGCCGATAAGCTTTTTCGTCTCCTCAAGGGCCTTTAAGTGAGTCTCCCAGCGGTAGGGAGATTTTGCTCCTTTGCCCTTTATTTTCTCGAAAAGTTCGGGTGTAGCGGCGTCTAAGGCGATCCCTATGCGCTCTGCTCCTGCATCTGTCAGCCTTTTTACGTCCTTTGGCGAGATCGGATGGCACGCGACGGAAAGGGGAAGATCGCAGGCTTTCTTTATCGTCGAAACTATTTCGATAAGGTCATCTGCGACACTGGGGTAATTTACGGACTGAAGACATACCCTTTTGAAAGCATGGGTTGATTTCTGCAGCGCTTCGATGACGTTGTCCAGCGAAAACCTTGGCCACTCCACTCTGGAAAGCATCTCGCCGTCGGCGAGGCTTTCTCTTGCCTGAGGGCAAAACATGCAGTTGGCAAGACACTTGCTTTCACTGTAAACCAGCAGATGGGCCGTGGTGGGGACAACTTCAATTTTAACCTTGCAAAAGCCTAAAATAGCAGCGGTGCCCAGTGCAACCCTTACATATTTGACCAACTTTTACCCTCCTATCTCCATTGGGACGGCACAGCAGAGGTCTATTTTTTGAAGTTTTAAACCCATATTTCGAGCCGCTTCCAAAGTTTCTTTTTTCGGCACCACGATCCCGTTTACGCCCTCCTTGAGGGCCCGAAGCTCGTATTCTGTTTGCCGGGGCCTCATGCAGCCGAGAAAAATGTTTGTCTCTTTCATTTTGCTACGGGCGTAGGATATTACGTCTTCGACTTCATCGGCCGACGGAGGGTTTACTGCCTCGAAGGCCGTACCGCCTGTGGGTATCAACACCAAAAAAACAAGGGTGCTTACTTTCCTTGAGCATGCTATTTCAACGGCCCTTTTTTCACCTTTGAGGCGCCCCCCGTGGAGGCCAATCGTTATATGGGGCACCACGCAGGAGACATTTTCAAGCAAATAGTCCAAGGTGCTAACGTAATCATCGACAGATTTGTCAAGACCTATGACTTCCCTTATCGTTTCGTCATCGCCTATCAAGTCAAAGGAAACGACGTCGACGCCGGCTCGACCAAGGCTTTGGGCAAGACCTTCGGGAACGAGCCCGCAGTGGACGTTTATCGCCAGCTTTGTATCGCCCTTGATGCGTGCCAATGTGTCGACGAAGCCCTCCAAAGGCACCCACCCCTTTTCGTTGTAACCGCCGCTTACAAGCACTCCCTTGTATCCTTTTTTGTCGAATTCGTGGCACTTTCGGTAAAAGGTTGCGGGATCACTACAGGGGATCATATGTTCGAGGTAGTGACGATTGCAGTGTTTGCAGTGCATGGCGCAAGCTTTTCCTGTTATCGAAAGGGAGGGAAATAATGGTTTTGGGTAGAAGGCATAAAAATTATTTTTATTGTCGGCTGTCGTTTCGTATTCTTTCATTCCGCCTGCACCTTTACCGCTTCATGAGCCATTCTTTTGAGGCGTATTTTGCCTTTAGCTCTTCCGCTAAGTTTATTTCCTCAGACGTCAAGTCGCCTTCCTCGAAAGATGCGCCCAAGGAATCGGCAAAGCCTGCGCACATTGCATCTTTTACCTCCTCAAAGCTCGGGCGCTTTTTTAGATCTCGTGCAAGTGACGTTACCCGCTCGTAAACGGATGCGATGAACTTGTCCGAGATCTTCTCCGGGCTTACCTTTAACAACTCGAACATCAATCGGATGTCAGGGTCAACAAGTATCGTGCCGTGCTGCAGGACGCTTCCCCACTTTCTTGTCTGTGCGCTGCCTGAGATTTTTTTGCCGCCCACCTCGACGTCGTTTAACGGAGCAAAGCGAGCTTCAAGGCCCAAGCGTTCAAAGCCCTTGATCAGCCCACCACAGATCACCCTGAAGGACTCCATGATGTCGCGGGGCAAATCCTCCTGCCTGCAGACGACGCTGTAGGTAAGCTCGCCGTCGTGATCGTGAAACACGGCACCCCCGCCGCTTAAACGCCTAACGACGGCTACGCCGTATTTGGCTGCGGCCTGCAGGTCGACCTCGCGCTCCAGGCTTTGGAAATACCCGAGCGAAACGGTCGAGGGCTGCCACCTCCAAAATCGCAAAGTATTAGGAGACCTCCCTTCTGAGTTAAGTTTTAAAATGGCCTCGTCAATGGCCATGCTGTAGAAGGGATCGTCTACCCTTAAAGGAATAACCCTCCAGCCCTCCATGATTTACCTCCTAACGGCCCTCATTATGGCCTCGACGAAGCAGTCGGGCGTAAGCATTGGCGCTTGGATCTGCCTTTGTTCGTAAAACTCCCTTATAAGCTTGGATAACTCTTCCCTCTCTGCCTTGGCGCCGATCAACAGCTGCTCAAGGTCGTCAAGCGCTTCTTCAGGATACATGAAGAAATCACCGCTTATGTTGATATCCGATATGACGGTCCCGTCAAGCTCGAGCGAAACCTTTATAATTCCCTTTGGCGCCTTGAACTCTCCATAGGGCATCTGCGCACCCTCTCATAAATATTTTTAATTGCCATAGACGATGTTTATTATAACATTCATCTTGAAACAGACATCCTGGGGTCGGATACAATACCTGGTAGGGTTGACAAATATACCCTATAGGCTATATAATTCACATTAAGTTGTGGCAGATTTAACAAAGTTTTTTCGAAGGGCTTGGGGTAATGAACGCATTCTTATATTGCCGAACCGGCAAAACCTTTAGGACATTGGCTAAGCATCATGACGTTTAGGGAGGGTAACTTTGTATGAAGAAGGTTGAATATGTCGTCGGATTTTTGGCAGCCTTATGCATTGTAGTCGGAGGCAAGATGTTTTTAAGCAGTAATGACCTTTATTTCAGACTGTTGATAGGGATGGGGTTGGGATACACATTATCGAGGGCGTATACAGGCTTTGCCGGCAGCGTATACAGGGCGTATAAAACCGGGTCTACCAAGCTGATGAGAACGATGACGTTCATGTTTTTTATTACGGGCTTGTTGATGGCAGCCTTTTTGTACGGATCGGATCCTGCTTCTTACAATCTTTGGATTAATCCTATAAATATGGGGTTAATTATTGGCGCCTTTCTCTTCGGATTTGGAATGTCCTTTTCCGAATGCTGTGCAACAGGAGTACTTACAATATTTCCCTCTGCTCTTCCAAAGGCCATCATTACGCTCTTCTTCTTCGGCGTAGGTGTTTTCCTCGGTTTTCCCATACAAAGAACCGCAAGCTGGGTCAATGATTCCTGGTTTTCGACGGAGGTTGGCAGTAAGCTTGCGGGGGGAGTTTTTCTACCCGATCTTTTCAAGGGCGACGGTTTCGGGGGTTATTTGGGAGCTATTTTGCTAATGGCCTTATTCAGCGGGATTGTGGTATATCTTTGTTATTTGTACGAAAAGCAAAGGATTGAAACCAATACATACACAGGCGTTCCTCTTGAAATCATGCAGGACCAACTTAAACCGATGGACGTAAAGACTTTCAAGCTTTTTAGCGCCCAGACATACGAGCATCTCTTCGTAAAACCCTGGACGTTAAGGGAAGGCGCTGTCGTGCTGGCCCTGCTTTTTATGCTCCTGATGGGCGTGACCAAGGCCGGTTGGGGTGCATCTACTCCTTACGGAATATGGGTAGGTAAATTGTTCATGTTATTTGGCATGTCGCCCGAGTCTATCGCCAATTTCACCCATATGTCCGCCGATACCTTCACTTTGCCCTTCTTTAAGCACGGCGCTTCGGTACAGAACTTCGGGATTATCGTAGGAGCCTTGATATATTTGCTAACAGCGGGGCAATTCGCGCAAGCGTTTAAGTCAGGATTGCGCATGAAAAAGAAAGAGGCTGCAGTATTTGCGCTAGGCGGTATTTGCATGGGATTTGGTACTCGCCTTGCTAATGGATGTAACGTAGGGGCGTTGTATAGCCCTATTGCCAATCTTTCGCTATCGGGATGGATATTTCTGGTTTTCATGGTAATAGGAGGCATCTTGAGCTGTAAGATCAGGAGCAAGATATTGGGGTAACTAACGCCTACGAGCAGGAATTTAAAATATTTTAAACTACTGGGAGGTAAGTATTAATGGAAAAAAAGATTTTAATAATCGGCGGAGTGGCCGGCGGGGCTTCCGCTGCGGCAAGAATAAGGAGATTAGACGAGTTTGCCAGGATCGTTATTTTTGAGAAGGGACCACATGTTTCATTCTCAAACTGCAGTCTGCCCTATCGCCTCAGCGATACCGTTAAAAAAACCGAAGATCTCATTTTAATGTCTCCGGAAAAGTTTTTAAAGCAATATAACATCGAAGCAAGGGTTAACAGTGAAGTAATAAAAATCAAAAGAAACGAGAAAAAGATCTTGGTAAAGGATCACGCCAGCGGTAGAGAATACGAAGAAAGTTACGATAAATTGATCCTCTCTCCCGGCGCACATCCCATCTTGCCGAAAAGCATCGAAGGAGTTGATAAAGAACACGTATTTACAGCTAGGAACGTGGTAGATATCGATCGGCTCTATACGTATCTCAAAAAGAACAACATCGAAGACGTCGCCGTAGTAGGCGGTGGTTATATAGGGCTGGAAATAGCGGACAACTTGCATAGGGCAGGCAAAAAAGTCTCCATAATAGAAGCCACCGAACAAGTAATGGCACCTTTCGATAACGACATGGCTCAGATACTTCATAAAGAAATATACGACAAAGGCGTCAATCTCATCTTAAACGATGCCGTAGTGAAGATAGACAACGATCACCTAGTCCTGAAATCCGGGAGAAAAGTCAACGCCAAGGCCGTGGTCATGGCTGTCGGCGTCGCACCCGATATAGCTCTCGCCAAGGACGCAGGGCTTGAAATTGGCACTACAGGCGCGATCAAGGTCGACCATAACTATTTGACAAGCGATAAAGATATATACGCCATAGGCGACGCCATTGAAGTATACTCCCGCTTAGAACACAAGTACTTCAGATGCGCTCTGGCCGGACCGGCACAAAGGCAGGCAAGGGCTGCAGCCGATCACATTTACGGCATCCCCCACAGAAATAACGGACATATATGCACCTCTGTCGTCAAGCTTTTCGATCTGAACGCCGCATTGACGGGATTGAACGAAAAGCGGGCGAAGGCTGCCGGGATTTCCTACGATTTCGTTTACATTATCCCCTTTGATAAGGTAAGTCTTATGCCTGACTGCAATATAATGCATTTTAAGTTAATATACGAGTACCCAACGGGAAGAATACTGGGTGCCCAGGCCATAGGTAAGGGAAACGTGGATAAGAGGATAGATATAATTGCCACGTTGATATTGATGAACGGCACCTTGGAGGACCTAAAGGAGTTAGAACTGTCCTACGCCCCTCCTTTTAGCACTCCAAAAGACGTGGTCAATCACGCCGCACTGGTCGGCTTAAACCTCTTAAACGGCAGGTACAAGCAAGTTCCCGTCACGAAGGTAAGGGAATTGGTGGAAAACAATGCCTTTATCGTCGACGTCCGCGAGAAGGAGGAATACAATAAAGGACACCTCATAAATGCCATCAACATTCCTTTAAGCGAGCTGAGATCAAGGGTAAATGAAATACCCAAAGACAGGCCCGTTTATTTGCACTGCCGTTCTGGCCAGAGAAGCTATTACGCCGTGATGGCCCTGCAGGGTATGGGATATACAAACGTCTATAATATCTCCGGTTCGTTCCTCGGCATTTGCTGCTACGAGTACTATCAAGATCAAGTGACGGGAAGAAAGAAGATCGTTACAGAATATAACTTTAATTAGACTGCATATAGATTATAAAGGGAGGGCAAAACGCTCTCCCTTTTTTTCATCTTATTATTAACCACGACTTTAAAACTCTACACCCCGGCTGCGCCTGAAGTTGTCTATGAGCTTTCGGGCTATGCTTACTCCCGGCGGAAGATCGGGCATTTCGTCGGGAGAAAACCAGCCCGCATCCAATATCTCCCGGCCGTCCGGCTTGAGTTCGCCCGATGCCCATTTGGCCGTAAACCCCACCATTATCGAGTGAGGAAAGGGCCAGGGCTGGCTTCCGAAATATTTGATGTCCTTTACCTCTATGGAGACTTCCTCCCTGACTTCGCGCCTGACGGCGTCCTCGAAGCTCTCGCCGGGCTCCACGAAACCTGCAATGACGCTGTATCGCTTTGGAGGAAAGCTGGCGTTTCTGGCAAGCAGTATTTTGCCCTCCCTTTCCACCGCTACTATCACTGCAGGGCTTACGGGAGGATAGAAAACGGAACCGCAGGTTGGGCAAATTTTACTGTTGTCCACCGATGAGGGTTCCAATGTATCGCCGCAGGACATGCAAAAGCGGTATCGCCCCACCCAGTTCATAAGCTGAAATGCCCTTGCCGCTGCGTAAAAGGCCTCCTCCCCCAGGATGCTGCCGACGTCCCGAAGCCCTAAAGCGACCATGCCTTCGGGAATTGAAGCTTCCGGCGACATCTCAGCCCAATATTGCCTCGGGTTTTCGTCTCTGCCTGCGTCTCCTATGGCGATGACTCCTTTACTAACGATCTTGTCGGCCAGGCATTCTACATCACGCGAAGTCGGCAACCTCATCTTGGAGGCATGACACAACAGCAACTTGTGGTCCTTAAATAGGTACCAGATTTCTTCCAACGCATTTCCACCTGCTTTTTAAAATTATCCAAACTGCCTTATTTATTTTATACCAAAATTATGAAATTTTATGCTCTCTGCGGGCTTATAGGCTTTCAAGCACCTTTTCGTGAATTTTGAGATCTCTGTCGCTGTGAAGGACAAACCTGATTTTATGGACGTGCTTGAGCGAGGGGATGGTCTCTTTGACGGTCCTTAGCGCCACTTCCGCAGCCTCTTGGACGGGATAGCCGAAAACGCCTGTGGATATAGCCGGAAAGGCGATGGAGTCTATTTCGTGTTCATCTGCAAGCTTGAGGGCATTTCGATAGCAATCTGAAAGCAGCCTGTCTTCGGGTTTATCTACGCCGTAGCGAGGTCCCAGACAGTGGATAACGTATTTGTTGGGAAGATTATGCCCGCCTGTGATGACGGCCTGGCCCGGCTTTATGGGCGCCAGAGGTCGACACTCCTTATCGAGCTCAGGCCCTGCAGCGCGATGTATCGCTCCTGCCACTCCCCCGCCGGGCTTAAGCCAAGCATTGGCAGCGTTTACAACCGCTGTCACATCGGGCTGTCTTGTTATATCTCCCTGTACACACTCTATGGTCACTCCTGAAATCTTCTTTTCCATGCCGTCTCCTCCTTTCCTAAAAGATTACTGCTAACCTATATTAAAATAGCTTATTTTTGCTCCTTCAGGCAACCTCCTGATAACTTTAGCCATTGCCAAGCCCCCTTTGCCCTTTATCTTTCTTGGAAGGTCAAACCCTCTACGTCTCCGGTCAATGACGCCGGTCGGTAATGACCAGCGTCATTGTATTATTTATTTAAAATCCGAAGTAATTTCTAAACGTCCGCTTCATCAACTCTACGTCGGAATCTACTCCGAACCACAGCTTAAAGGCAGCAGCCGCCTGGTATACGAGCATGCCGTCTCCGCTTAAGGTCTTGCAGCCTGCCTTTTTGGCATCAGCCAGCAGCTTAGTCTCGGGCGGGTTGTAGACGACGTCGCAGACGAACTGCCCCGGGCGGAAGCTGTCGGGCAATACCAGCGACTGACCCTCCGCTTCGCCTTTCATGCCAACCTTCGTGGCGTTGATGACAATATCTGCCTCGGCGATGCCCTCAGGCGGCACCGGCTTATTGTTAAGGGGCCTCCACTCGCATTTTCCGGGAAAGAACTTCTCTACTCTTTCCACCAGCGACATGGCCCTGGTTTGGCTGTTGTTGTAGACGATCACCTTTGAAATCCCTGCGTTTAGGAAGGCGAATACCACGGCCTTGGCAGCTCCTCCGGCACCTATCAAAAGAAGGGTCTTTCCTTCGGGGCTTACGTTAAACTCCTCGATGAAGGAATTGAGAAACCCCATGCCGTCGGTGTTGTAGCCGATCAATCCCTTTGCGGTAGTAACGACGGTGTTGACCGCCCCGCACTGCTCGGCGCTTTTGTCCAAGCCATCCAGAAGCTCTATGACCTTTTCCTTGTATGGCATGGTGACGTTTGCGCCTATTACGTTAAATATGTGCATTGTCTTTAATGCCTTGGACAGATCCTCAAAGCACTGTATCTCAAGTGGGTAATACAAGTTGTTCATCTTTTTTGACTCAAATACCGTATTGTGAAGCAGGGGCGACAAAGTCTGCTTTAGCGGATTGCCGTAAAGCGCTATAAACCTTGTGTCTGCATTTGGACAAAACATCTTTACCCCTCCCATTTAATTTAAGTCCGATTACTACTTTTTCAGTTCAGGATCGTAAAATTCGCCAAAAAGCTCCTCATCCGACGGGCGATCCTTGGGGATGGAAAAACCGGCTATGTTTGCCAGTTTTTGAGGAGGAATGTTAAAGGTCACGTCTCTGTACTACGATCTGCTCGGCCATCTCGCCCGCAGAGGCCGAAGATGTGTTCGACGCCCTTTTTCTCAAGGAAATTCACTATCTGATAAGCCACAAGGTCCTTCATTGCTTTACCTCCTTGAAATAACTTGAAATAAAAACCCAATTACGGTAAATTTTGTCTAATTCGCCCTATGTTTATATTCTTGTTCTTTACTCATTCAGGTAAAGGGAATAAAGCAGCTTGTAAACTTCCCTTAACTCGCCTGCCGGTATCTGTCCCGGGGCAGATGAGGCTACACCTACCGCAAAGGTCAGATCCGAACCGAAGAGCCAGCCTGCGATCCTCGTGATGGAACCAAGTGCCCCCATGGACATGGTTATCAAGGGAATATCGGGAAACTCACGCCTGGCCATCAGCGTCGCTGACATAAGGATCAGCACGTCTTCCATGGACTGGGGCATTACGGCGACCTTGGCGACGTCTCCGCCAAAGGCGATCTCCTTGGCTATGGTCGCAAAGATGACTTCTTTGGGAGGGGTTTTCTTGAAATCGTGAAAGGAGACAATTACATAAACGTCACGGGGTGAGGCAATTTGCTTTAAATTCTTGATTTCTTCGTAGCCGCTTATAAGCTCGATGTCAACGAGGTCAACCAGTTTCTCTTCTATCGCACCTTTATAGAGGGCGTTTCTCGATTCCGCCGATACTTCCTGAAATCCGCCCTCAAGGTGGCTCCTGCACGTCAAAAGCAAGGGTATATCGGTCAATTTTCGTATATCGCCAAGGACTTTCATGGAAGTTTGTTTGTCTGTTATGAAGTTCCAGGCGTCAACCCTAAGCTCGATTACGTCCGGAGAGCCTGAAATCGCCTTCTTGGCCTCCTCTAAAGCTGCCTCGGGTGTTTTCCCCACCAGGGGAAAGCAAATCAGTGGCTTGTCTCCTCCAAGTTTCTTTCCCCTAACGACGATCGGCTTAGCTGCCTTCAGTCTCACGGATTTGTCCTCCTTTTTCGTATTTAGACATATTTGCATCAAATTTTTGCCTTTTCGATACCCTAATCTTTGCCTCCCGACATTGCGGCTTCCAGGTCTTTTGAATAACCCAATTGATAGGAAATTTCGCTTGCTGCGTTCATAATCGCCTCTATCACCTGGGGAGTTATTTCAAAACGAGAGACGGGACCGCTGGCGCTTAAGGAGGCAAGTATCTTTCCTTCTTCGTCGAAGACTGGCGCAGCAACTGCTACAACCTCGATATCTCTCTCGCCGAAACTTACTGCATATCCCTGCCTTCTAATTTTGGCAAGTTCCTCTTTAAAGAGAGTGACATCAGAGATTGTGTTTTTGGTCAAAGGTTTAAGTCGCGTATGGGAGATCAGCCTATCAACGAAATCCTCAGGTTGCCAGGCGACCAACACCTTCCCGGCAGCTCCGCAATATGAAGGGATCTTCTGGCCAAGGCGGACCACCTGTCTTACCAGGTGAATGCCTTCCGCCTGCTCAATACAGACGCGATCAAAACCGTCTAAAACGTAAAGGTTTACGGTCTCCTCCGTAAGATCGCGGAGCCGCTCCATTATGGGAGGGGCAACGTAATTAATGTTCATCGTGTTAGCCGCTATCGCTCCAAGGTGAAAGAGCTTCACGCTGAGACGATATTTGCCGCTCTTCGGGTCCTGGCAGACATAACCTTCATCCTGGAGGACTTGAAGCAGCCAGTGGACCGAGCTTCTCGGTAGCCCTAGCTTCTTTGCGATTTCGCTCACTCCAAGAAAGGACTCCTCCAAAGAAAAGGCAGAAAGCACCTTTAAAGCTCGTCGAATTGATGTGCCCTTTTCCCTTTCAGCCATCTGCAATGCACTCCCTTAAATGAGTTAGCTTTAGTGAAGCTCCTTCTTTGCCTTTTCCAAACCGTCACGGCCCTGATACCTCAGCGCAATCTCTTCTTCAGTGAGATAGCGCGACTCCAAGTGTGTTCAGTAATATTGAACAATGTTTTACATTGTTGTAACCTAATTGTATTCTATCAAAATATTTTTCTCTGTCAAGCATCTTTTTCAAAACATGTCACTTGCCTATCAAAATAAAGCGATATGAGGTATATCGACGGTATTTTTATAGGAGATACAAAAAAGACGGAGACCTAGTTAGCGGTCAGGTCAACTTTTTTTTCGGGATGACCGACCGGGAAACCGTGTCTCCGTCTTTTTGCTTAAACGCCGAGACTTTAACGGCAGTTATTTAACTGCAAACCAATTTTTTACTTTCTTAATGTGATCTTAAAACCGCCCTCGGGCATCTCGTCGTATTGGGCGGTCCAGCCCTGGCTTTTTGCGTAGCGGGTGACGTTCATCACGGAAGTCATCGTGTCGACCAACACATAAATTTCACTGCATGCTGATCTTTCGATGGCCTTTTTCGTCTCGACTACCGGCTGAGGGCAGGAAAGCCCTCTAGCATCTACAGTTATGGATTCAGCCATAATTTTCACCTCTTTAGTCTTTATATCTTTTCTCGCATCAGAAAGCCGACGCTAAGGCAAAACATTATTCCTATTATCGTCGCTGCCGGTCCGAATGCGCCCGGGCCCGTGCCTGAGCTGGCAAGGCTAAAGTTATGCGCTGTGGCAGCGCCAAAAAGCATTCCCAGTATGAAGACGGCAGCGTCTCCGTCCCCTTCTCCGCTCATGATAAACTGTCTTCCCGGGCATCCACCCGCAAGGGTGAAGGCAAGGCCCGACAGCACCATCCCTAAGGCGTTCCACAGTACGTTCGTGTGGGCAATGGGCTGCCCTTCAAAGCCGAGCTTGAATTGACCGAGAAGCAGATTGGTGACGAAAGCAGCGATGACAAAAGCTATTATCCCGTTGAAGAGGTGAAAATCCTTGAACATTATGAGGTCGCGCAAGGCCCCGACGGTGCAAAAACGGCTTCGTTGGGCCAACCACCCGATCAAAAGCCCCGCGGCAAGCGACAAAGCGACGGGTGCTGCCATGGAGCCGGGGCCTTTTTCGGAAAAAAATATAGCAGACGAGCCCTCGGGACCGAAGCTTGGACGCAAGAGGACAAAGGCGATGAGCGTTATCGCCGCAAGGGGCATGATATAACCCAGGGGTTTTTTCGCCGGATAATTCCTGCCCAGGCTAAAACCTCGCCACAGAAAGGCGATCCCTATGGCCACGCCAACTGTCAGTCCAAGGATGCCGGGGATGGCGTTTAAATCTCCGGCGCTCAAACGAATGTAAGCCCGCCACGGACACCCCAGAAAAACCAAGGCCCCGATCATGGCGAAAAAGCCGAGGAAAAAGCGAACGATCGGGGAAGAACCAGTCCTGGGCTTATATTCCCTGAAAATTAAGGAAGAAATGAAGGAGCCCAATATGAAGCCGGCAAGCTCTGGCCGAATATATTGCACAACGGCTCCCCTGTGAAGCCCCAAAGCTCCGGCGATATCCCTAGTGAAACAGGCTACGCAAATCCCCATATTGCCGGGATTGCCCCAAAAGGTAAGGAGAGGTGCCAAAATTCCGACGGCGATTCCCGTCAGAATCGGGCCTTTGCGAGACATAAGTGCACGATTTAATGCTTGAAACATCTTTCAAACCACCTTTCCGGAAGCTTAAATTTTCTAGTAGAAAGCAAAGCACATCTCCACCGTCAATGCACCCCTTATGCGTGCTTAGAGGCGCTTCAAAACTTCCGAAAAAAGGCGGGCAAAATAATCGAGGAAGATCCGGAACGAGTCAAAACTTTAGAGGGTTGGGCCACGTTCGCCCCTCGATCGACCGAAAATCATTGCCCCGGGAGCCAAAATTGAAGCGCCAAAGCAAAAAAGCCTTCGGGTGCATGAATGCGGAACCCGCATCCTTCCCGGGCCTCATCGGCGATCGATGACAGACAACATGGACAAACCCTCCTTTCGCACAAATTTTTGGTAAAATTCCAAGAGCATAATATCACAAAAAAGGGAGTTTAAGTCAATTTCATAAATTGTCTAAATATATCGAGATTATCTAAATTATCCGACGTATCAAAGGTTGGGATCCGCACAAAACCAAAATACTCCTCTTTGCCCTTGCAAAAATACAGAACAGGGTTTTATATTGTTTGGGTAACCTAATTAGGAGGTGTTGTCCATGAAATTAATTGCCGTAAACGGAAGCCCAAGGAAAAAGTGGAACACCGCAACTTTGCTCGAGCACGCCCTAAAAGGAGCAGAATCGGCAGGAGCCGAGACGAAGCTGGTGCATCTTTACGATCTCGATTACAAGGGCTGCATAAGCTGCTTTGCCTGTAAGTTAAAAGGCGGGAAAAGCTTTGGAAAGTGTGCCGTAAATGACGATTTGGCTCCCCTTCTAGAGGAGATACGAACTGTTGATGTCATGATCTTGGGATCTCCCATTTACTTTGGAGACGTCACGGGAGAGATGAGGTCTTTCCTGGAAAGGCTCTTTTTCCAATTTCCCATCTACGAGCCCGACGCTGTGGTCCGGCAGCCTAAAAAGGTCCGCACTGCATGGGTCTATACGATGAACGTGACGGAAGAGCTCGCAAAACAGATGGGTTACGACCGAATGTTTCGTAACAACGCAGCACTTCTTGAAAGGTTTTTCGGCCCCTGCGAGTCGCTTATATGCTACGACACGCTGCAGTTCGACGACTACTCCAAGTACGCTGCCAGGCGCTTTGACCCCGTTGCCAAAAAGAGGCGCCACGAAGAGGTATTCCCCAAAGACTGCAAGCGTGCTTACGAGCTGGGCGTGAGGCTGGTAAAGTAATTTTTAGAGGTCTATCCAGAGCCGTTTAACTCTGAGAGAAGCATTTTCGTAGAACTTTCATTTGTTTTCAGTGTATAGCTGTCAAGGGACAGGGAAAATGTCATCCCTCCTTTGCTGCCGTTGTAACTGGGTGAATTTGTTCCCTGGGGTTTGGCTTGTTGCCGTACCACCTCCTCCGAGGAGCAGCGAAACCGCTTCCGTAGCCTCGGCTGCGACCTGATGCGGGTATGGGAAGGCTCCACCACCAAAGACCGTGACAGAAAGGAACTGCTCCGTACTCTGTTGGAGGAAGTCAACATCACCTTAGGCAAGGGCAACTCCCAGGTGCATCTCATTATGCGCTGGCGAGGAAGAGCCGTCTCGGAGCTTGACCTCCCCATCAAGCGGCACCACCAGGCATCGATTTGCACTGACGAAATACTGTCGAGCTTGTCCGTCGTCTGGATGTTCATTACCCCAATGGCGTCATCGCAGGCAAATGGCAAAAAACAAATCGAAAAACAACGCCCCGGGAAACTTTTTTCATCTTTTTTGGTTTTCAAAGAAATCTAGGCTACCAGCTTTGCCACACTATGTCGAATATCCGGTTAGGCGCGTAATACGATGCATCCTCAGCTGCAGCCCCCTTAAGGTTATCCTCCGATAAGGCGTGAGATGTAAGCATCAATGCGGGGATTTTACTCTTTTTGGCGATTTCTAAGAGGTCAAATCCCTTAACTTCCATAATATCCAGAATCGCGACATCGCAATCATTGTCTTCGAGCAAAATCTTGGCTGTATCGAAGGAAACTCATATGCCTTTGCTCTAATAAGGGAACCTCTTCAAAAAAACGCGAGGCACGGAAAATTTCCAGTGCCCCGCCCATTATAGATCTTAGCTTCCTTTTTTCCAGACTTGGTCGATAAGTTGTTCTAACCCAAGTTTTTTCATCGTGCTGCTTAGCGGTTTCCCGGTATGTCTATCCCAGCCCATAGCTTGATAAAAGTCTCGCACCCAGCCTTCGATATAAGGGGCAACGCTCAGGCCGGCTGCGTCCTTAGCATCGGGAGGAGCAGGATCTGTAAGCCGTGGTGAAACCTTGTAGTCATCTTCGGCGGTCAACCCGCGGCTCATGTTGAAAATCCTCTCAAGGGCCATAATCCTGTCGCCGCATAGCCTGGCGTCCTCTTCTGTAAAATCATCCCATCCTACTACGCTGGCGACTGCTTCCGAGGTAATTTTCATAATGCCAGGAATGCCCCAAGTTGCGAACCAGCAAGTCCCATGAGAATCATTCCACATTTTGATCCCAGCCGTTGCGGCGACCTCCTTGCCTTTCCCATACCGGCCTAACGGATTCGCCTTCTCAGGGTAGCCTGCGTCAGCTTCAGCCGTCCAGCAGTCAGCTCCCGGCGAAGGCCATCCCGCACCTCCACCAACCACTTGCCCCAAAAGTACGCCCCACGCTCTTCTCCAGTCATGAAGGTTCATGCCCGCTCCCTTGATGTCAACGGAAGCATGGGGCAATCCAACACGCTGGGCGGCAGCTTTCGGTCCGTCGGCCAGCATATTGGCGAATGCTCCTTCCCTGTGAGCAATCCTATTGAGAAGTGTCTTAATTGCCTCGAGATTCCCCCATGTCAATTCAAGCCCTTCTGTTTCCTTTGTGGTAAGTAGGCCTTTTTCATAGGCCTCGAAGGCGACCGCCATCGCACAACCGGCTGTACTCGTTTCTAACCCAAGGCGATCGTACATGTCCGTTAGATAGAAAGCCTCGCCGGGATCATTTGCGCCAGCCCCAACAATCGAAGCGGCGCCTTCCATGTTTTCGCCACCACCAGAAAGAGATGCAACATAACCTTTAAAAGGCCCTTCTATTACCTCTACGTCATAACTGCAACCAATCGGGCATCGGAAACAAGGCTTAGGGGTGATCTTTTGCTTGCCCATCCGATCGCCAAAGCCCGGTAAATCGTTTGCCGTCCAGTTGTTAACGGAAAGACCGACGAGGCCTTTGACGCCCACATATTCATCTCTGGGAACACCAGCTTGTCCTACGATGGGTGCAACACCCAGTTTTGTAGCCATCTTACCCCACTCGCCAACGAGTTTCTTAAGGTTTTCCGGATTGGCTACTTGGACTTCTCCTGTCCCATGCACAGCTATGGCCTTCAACTTTTTCGCTCCCATTACCGTGCCGCCACCTGAGTGGGCAAAGGAGTGGTTCTTGTCATGTTCAATCAGAGCGCCGGCACACAGATTCTCCCCTGCCGGGCCGATAGCATTCACACTAACCCCTTTTCCAGGTTCCAAAGAAAAGCCAAGGTCTGTCTTTATCAAGTCCTCGGTTTCATGCGTGTCTTTGCCCAGGTATTTGCCTGCATCCCTCAGTTCGACTTGGCCGTCATTTATCCAGAGGTAAACCCACTTTTCTGATGCTCCGGTGATAATGATGCCGTCATACCCTGCCATTTTCAAGTATGGTCCAAACCACCCATGGCCATGAGACCGGCCAGCCGTAAATCCGGTATCTGCATTCAACAAGGTTAGAGTGCAGTTTGTACCTGATATAACTCTTGTGCCCGTTAGCGGGCCCGTCATAAAAATAAGTGGATTCTCGGGATCCAAGGGACCGGCTCCCGCGGGCAGCTCTTTCATGAGATACCACAGGCCTAAACCGAAGCCGCCAATGTACTTCCTCATAACGCTTTCATCCGGCAGAGGCTCAGTTTTAATAGAGCCAGTTGTCAGATCCACCCTCAATACCTTTCCTATATATCCGCCTTTTATCATTTTTGTTTTACCTCCTGTTTCTTTTTCGTTTTCTGATCATTATAAAGTTTACTTTTGGCCCTGTTTCGTTGACTCCGTCGACCTTGGGGAAATGGTATAATTCCATTTCGGATTTAGATCGTGATATTGTATACTGAGCTCTTCCTCCAAACCTTTTATCATTTTATCGTTTTAGCATTTCCTCCTTTTATCATCTCATTATATGCCCCACCCCGATTCTTATCAAGCAAAAAAAACTTAAAAATTTCAACGGACAGGGAAATGTCATGGGTAAAGGGCCTATATGGGACAGTGAAAATGTCATCCCTCCTTCGCTGCCGTTGTAACTGGGTGAATCTGTTCCCTTGGGTTTGGCTTGTTGCCGTACCACCTCCTCCATGGATGGTCAGGAGCGGGTATTACAGGGGTTTTCTCCTTCGCGTCCTTTTCAGTCTTCTTTGCGGTATCCTTCAAGGAGTCCTTCCTGTCATCGGTTCCACGGCGAAGCGTGCATTGTGCTTGTCAGGATATGTGGCAAGGAAGGCATTGGCCTCCTCGATGGTGGTGATGCCTGCCAGTCGCATGACGACGACGAGCCGGTGCTGAAGGGTACTCCAGAGGCGTTCCACCTCCCCTTTCGCCTGTGCTGAAGAGGCCTTCAGCGGCTGGGTGTTCAGGATATCCAGGGCTTTCCCGAATTGTGTGAGAGCGACAGTGTAGCCCTTGAGTTCCTCTTTGGCGGAAAGCTTTCCTGATTTGGGAGAGAAGAAGATCGTATGCGCATCGGAGTATAAAATCCCCGAGAAGTTCTGGGGTCGGATCTTTAATCTTGAATTTTAATTTAACAGGTTAACATAAAAAGCTATTTTAGGTTTCACAAATGCCACCGAGATCAGTGCCTGTTAAGGGCGGGCTCAGTAGTATTTGTATGTTTATCAAATATATGACGCATATAATAGGGGTTAATTAATAACAGTGGGGTTTAATATTTTAAATTAATCATTCTAGGATTCTAGGATTTGGCGCTAAGGAAGGCTTCGACTGCGGCATCAAGTTTAGATTCGTCGGTGACGGAGCAGATCATCTTTTCGCCAGAAAATGGCAAGCCGAATTTGCGGCGCAACAATCTTATAAGCACATCTTGCTTGCCCTTTATTCGTCATTCAAGATCCGTCCCCTCGAACTAAAAATGCCAATATTGTAAAAGAGTGGAATAAAATTCTTCAATGTCCTTTAAGTTATTTACGAGTATGGATTTTAAGATATTTAAGTCGAGCGCTTGGTAATTATGAACCGCTATATTTCGAAACCCTGTCATTTTGAGCATTTTTGAGGCAAGCTCTGCGCCTATTACTCCCCTTTCCTTTAAGATGACGAAGTTATCTCTGACGCTTTCGGGAAGGCCTAAATGTTCTGATGCCACAGCGTAGGCCGCCAGGTCTATGCAGGCTTGAATTGCGCGCTGCAGGTTAAGGACGAATATATCCTGCTTGTCAATATCTTCAAGGCTTTCGGGATCAAGACCCGTAACGTCACGGATTCTGTCAAGACACCTTTGTATAGTAGCAACCTTCGCCAAAACTATGTCCTTATCAGGCATAAAGCCGCCTCCTTAGGATGTTTTCTTCAATTTCCCTGCGGCAATATTTTAAGTCGTCATACTCATTTACCGTAGAAACAAAAAACTGCTCGTAAGCTCCTTTTTCAGCATGCAATAAGATGCCCGTTTTTAACGCCTGCATCTTCATCACCGGACCGACGCTATCGAGGACTACAAGGTCTACGTCTACTCCAACTAACTCAGTGAGCTGTTCTTTCAAGTCTAAGACTTGCTTGACATTAAAGCGCCTTCCGAAAAGCACGGCAATATCCACGTCGCTATCTGGCCTAGCTGTCCCCATGGCGTAAGAGCCAATCAGAAAGGCCAGTTTTATGTCTTGCATGGCAAAAAAGTCGCGTAGTTTCGCTTCCATTTCCTTTTTGTTTTCTTTTTTCATAATAACCGCCTTCCTTTTCCGACACGAAAAGGACATTGTAAATTAAAGTCTTGCTCGTGTTTGCAACAACATTATAACAGCTCAAGCAGCTTTAAAACCTCATAAATGCCTTGGGGGCTAGCTTAAAACGATTGTTAGAAGCTGCTCATATATCTAAAAACGAGCCTATCCCCCTCCGGCCTGTTTTCCGCATCGTCTTCGAAGTAGTAATTCACGATGTAGGTGCTCGACCTGCCTCCATACATGATACCTGGGCCAATGCCGAAGACTTTCTCACGCGAATCTGGTACGCCTACTCCATCAATTCAAGATTAAAGATCCGACCCCAGAACCCGCTTTCCTTCTACCACGCTTCTGGATAACGTAAAGACGAATGATTTCATTCTGTGTCATGCAGTATCTCATCCCCTTATTGTAACCAGTCTCTTTTTACCAGGGGGGTGAACGATTCACTGGTTAGTTATAGGGATGAAATTATCATTTGTTGACAATACACTCCCCCACTATGTTTGACATCCCTGTGTCGGAGGAGTATACTAAAGTGGTACTCTTTTAGGAAATTATGTTTCCATATAGGAAACATAATTGCAAGGGGGCGACAGAATTGAAAAGCGCCGAAAAAGCTTTATCACTTCTAAAACGCCTTGGAGACCCACCTTACGAGCTCGGCCTAAAGGAACTCGCAGAAGAGGTAGGCATAGGGAAAAGCGGCACATATAAGCTGCTGGAATCACTGCGACGTCAGGGCTTCGTAATTCAGGACGCATCAAGGAAAACCTACCACCTTGGCCCCCTAGTGCTGAGACTCGGTAACGTATACAGCCAGTACAAGGGAATAGGCGATATTGCCCTTCCGGTTATGGAATCCATTATGGAAAGAACAGACCAATCGATTACCCTGTCCATTTGGGAAGGCGAACGGGCATTCGCCGCATACAAGCGGACCCGCCCTGGCAAGGTCTACGATGCCATCGACTTTATAGGTAAAAGCCTGCCGATAAATGCGGGTGCTTCGGCTATGGCGCTCGCCGCCTTCCAGGATCCAGATCGAATAAGACTGATTCTCGAAAAGGTCGCCCTTGAAAAAAGAACCCCTTACACCATAACCGACAAAGAAAGGCTACTCGAAGAGTACGAGAAGATCCGTAATCGCGGGTACTCCATCGAGGATGAGGTCTTCAACCTTGGAGACTTTTCAGTGGGCGTACCTATCTTCGACAGGAACAATGCCGTATGGGCGAGCATGGCGCTGACTGCACCCAAGGCCGAAGCCAGTCCTTCGAACATCGAGATGTGGATTCAAATACTCAAAAACGGAGCCGAGGAAATTTCAGACAAGCTGAAGTTCCGCCACTAGACTGGCCCATTACGGCAGGTACCATAGCCTGAAAATAAAGAGGGGGGATTTTTACGGGGAACTCATAATTGAACCATAATTTCTCAAAATAATAAAGAAAAGGAGATGATTGATCATGAAACGGAAATATGTGTTGCTAGCAATTCTGGCCCTCTTCATCTTCAGCATCACAGCCATCGCGGGAACGGCAACGTCTAGCTACGCCGCCGACATTGTCAAACTGAAGGTAGCGGGAATTTCCGCCCCCGAATACCGCGGAACAAAATCACTTTACGCTATCAAGGAAGAGATCGAGAAAAAAACCGACGGTCGCATCGTACTCGACATCTTCCCGGCAAACCAGCTCGGCGACTATACCCAGGTCTTCGAGGAAATCCGGCGGGGAACCATTGAAATGGGACTCATTTTCCTGCCCAGCCAGTTTGACGTCATGCTGGAAATAGGTTCGCTCCCCTACCTGGCCCAGACGGGCGAAGGCATGCAAAAACAGCTCTCTCCAGGTTCATACATTTACGATATCATTGATAATTCTCTCGACAGGCTAGGCGTTAAACTTTTACGTATCTACGGCGATGGATTCATCGGTGTCGGAACCGCCAAAAAACCTGCCAACCCCACCAAACCCGGGGTCGACAAGGACACGCTGATCAGAATCGCTCCGGTTGCCGTGTACAGAGAAACAGCCACCGACCTTGGCTACCGAACCACCACGATACCTTATGCCGACACGTACAGCGCCATCCAGACCGGAGTATGTGACGGCTGGATCGGCGGTTCCTCCCAGATCAACTACCTGAGCTTCCGCGACGTTATCAAATATTACATCCCCTATAACTGCCTCTTCGACCAGACGGCCTACATTATCAACCAGAAACTCTGGGATTCCTTCAGCGAGGAAGAAAAGCAGATCATCCAGGAAGCGGTTAACAAGCAAGCCGACAAGAGTTTTGCCGACAGCGAGGCCGAAGACCTGGAGTACCAGGCAAAACTCCAGGAAGCAGGCGTCGAGATCATCAAGATCAGCGATCAGGAGCGTCAGGAATTGGCCGAATACATCCAAAAAAACACCTGGCCTAAGCTTGCCGAAATCTATGGCGAGGAAACCATCGAAAAAATCAGGGAATCAATGTAAAGAAATACTTGCAAAGGGGCAGGATCATCCCCGCCCCTTTGCTTTTAGGGAGGGATATCGTTGAACATTATTGCGACTTTCAAGAACTCCGCCGTATGGAAATTTCTCGTCAAGATCCAGGAATGGATTCTGACTTTGGCAAGCATCTTCGTCGTTCTGATAATGTGCGTCGAGGTCTTTCTCCGATACGTTGTAAAATCCGATCTCTTTGGTCTCGAGGAAATCGTTGTTATAGCGGCGTTCTGGCTTTATTTTATGGGAAGCTCCTATGGCGTTTACGAAAAAAGCCATGTCAAGGCCGACATAATACCCCAGATGCTCAAACCCGGACAGAGGGCTTTCTTGAGCGTCTTGATACATTTCACCATGGCCGCCTTGTGCATACTCTACTCCGCCTGGGCCGTGGAAATGGTTCATTACAGCATTGTATGGATGCCAAGGACGACGGGACTGCGTATTCCCATTTTCATTTCCCAAACATCAATTCTTGCAGGTTACGTACTTATGTCCCTTTACTCCATTGTGTACTTTTTCGAAGAGCTTTTTCATTTACTCGATACGGGTGATGGCAAGAACTCTCAGGAATCAGCGGGGGTGAAAACCAATGAATCCGGCAGGTAAGAAGATCGACTTTTTCCCACTCATTCCGGCCAGGAGGGAAAATAAATGGCTATAACCATAGCTCTTATTCTGATCATCGTCACGCTCCTTCTCGGGCTGCCGGTCCCTTTCTGCTTCATGCTATCCACCACTTTCATGGTTGTCGCTCATGGGTACGATCCGTCATTTTTACTCCCCTACGGCTTCAGTCAGATGAGCTCAATCGTCCTTTTGGCCATCCCGCTTTTTATCATGGTAGGAGGAATGATGGACAAAGGGGGCATAGGCACGTCCCTGGTGAATTTCGTTGACGTCATCATAGGTAGGGTCAAGGGAGGTCTGGGCGTCGTCGCGGTGGTCTCCTGCGCCGTTTTCGGATCCATATCCGGCAGTTGCGCCGCTACCCTTTCCTGCATCGGCTCGATCATGTTTCCCAGACTCCGGGAAAACGGTTACCCCATGGGGCACAGCGCCGCCCTTGTTTCGTGCGCCGCTCCTCTGGGACTACTCATACCCCCAAGCTCCCAAATGATCCTTTACGCCTGGGTAGGTCAGCAATCTGTACTGGCCTGTTTCCTTGCCACCGTCGGGCCGGGAATTGTCCTGACAGTCCTTTTGAGCGCGCTTAATCTCATAATGCTTCGAAACGACACAAACATCCATGTTGTTCCCCCCATGACTTTAAAAGAAAAATTCAGCCTTTTGGGAAAACGAGGTAAGAAGGCGGCACCGGCTCTTTTTATGCCGGTCATCGTCCTTGGCGGCATCTACGGTGGCATCATGACTCCGACCGAGTCCGCCGCCGTAGCGGTTCTGTACTCCATTCCTGTGGGCTTTTTCGTTTATCGTGGGCTTAACAGGAAAAATTTCGTTCAGGTGGTGGTCGAAACGGCGACAACCACCGGCGTGGTGATGCTCATGATGTACTGCATCATGATGCTCAGCCGCATCTATGTGCAGGAACGGCTCCCCGACCTCATAATGAATGTTTTGACTAGCGTTTCCACGAACAAGTACATCATCCTGCTCATGCTTAACATCTTCATGATAATCATAGGTATGATTATGGACGACGTCAGTGCCATGCTGCTTTGCACTCCGATCCTGCTGCCTGTCGTGACACAATTGGGAGTCAGTCCTATCCACTTTGCAGCTATCATCGGCACCAATCTTGGGCTCGGAAACGTCACACCGCCGACGGCGCCCACATTGTACTTCGGAGGTAGAATGGCAAAGACACCGGTGTCGCAGATGATGAAGCCCGCCATGATCTTCATCATCTTCGCGTGGCTTCCGACGCTTTTGGCGGTCACCTACATTCCGGAACTTGCCCTTTGGCTACCTAGGCTCGTACTCGGGGGCCGATTCTGAAAGCCTGGTTACAAGGCTCTATGATGGTGTACAATGCCGGTGGGGTCTTTCCGGCATCGCCGGGATGACTCCGCTTTCGCACAAGCAGACTAAAAGCCGTAGAAGCCAAAAAGGAGTGATACCCTTGATAAGCACCCAAAAAGACCATCTTTACAGACTCATACTGGACCTTGTCGGCATTCCCAGCATCTCTCCGTCCCGGGAGGGAGAAAACAGGATAGCCAGATTTATTTTCGATTCTCTTCGCGAAATCCCCTATTTCAGGGCAAACCCCTCCGACGTCCGGCTTATACCGATGGAAGGCGACCGTTACAAAAGGCATATCGTCTTCGCCCTCGTCAGGTCTAAAAAAGAAACTCCCGACACTGTCCTGCTCACTGGTCACATGGATGTGGTCGACACCAACGTCTGTGGTATTCTGAAGGAAACGGCCTTCGACGCCGAGGAATACACCCGCAAGATAGCCTCGCTTGAACTTTCCCCCGAAGCAAAAAAGGACCTGGCCTCCGGTGAATGGCTCTTCGGGCGCGGCGTGGCCGACATGAAAACAGGCGTTGCGACGGGACTTTCCATCCTCGCCGAAGCAGCCAGGGGAGAATTTGACCCGGGCGCCAACCTAGCCGTCCTCTATGTAGGCGACGAAGAAAACAACTCGGGCGGCATGCTGGCAGCCGTTCCCGTTCTGGTTTCATTGCAGGAAGAAGAGGGCCTGCGGTTTCTTTCCTGCATTAACACGGAACCGACTTTCGCTGGCGGGTCAAAGGCGGGTCCCTCTGTTTATCTCGGAAGCATAGGCAAGATAAATCCCTTCTTCTATTTCGCCGGCAAGGAGACCCACGTTGGGGAATACTACGAGGGCCTTTGCGCGGCGCCCATCGTCTCCCACCTGGACATCATGCTCGACGGAAACCCAGAATACGCCGACACCCTCGATGGACGAGCATACCCACCCTATGGCTGCATGCGTCAGCATGACCTGCGCAAGGAATACTCGGCAACGATAATGACCAAGGCGGCAGCCTTTTACAGCTACCTCACCGCCCAAAAGATGCCCGGCGACATCCTGGCAGAACTGAAACACCTGGCCATGGAGGCTCAGAAACGAGCCATCGAACAATATGAGAGATTCGCAGAGGGTTACGAGGAAAGAAATGGCTCCGGCGCGGTGTTGTCATCCTGGAGTCCAAAGGTCCTTACCTTCGGGGAATTGCGCAAACGTGCCGAAACACTTCTGGGTGACAAGCTTCACGACGTCCTGGAAGAAGCCGAGGCATCCTGCACCCCGGGTGCCGATGAAAGAGAACTTGCTTTCGCTACGGTGGAACATCTTGCAGAGGCTTGTGCGCTAAAGCCGCCTTACGGGATCGTTGGGTTTCTGCCGCCCTGGTATCCGCACCGCACAAACCGTGGTAAAAGTTGCGGTGAAATGGCGATGCGACACGTGGCCGAAAAGCTCCGAGAGAAAGCGAAAACCGCTTACGGTGTCGAACTTGAGATCCGATCCCTATTCGAAGGCGTCTCTGACCTCAGTTACTGCGGCTTCGAAGGGGGAGCCGAAGAAATACGGACCGTCGGTGAAAACCTGCCGGGATGGGGAAAACTTTACCGTTTTCCCGAAGAGGAGCTGCTTGAACTGGATATACCCATACTCAACCTTGGTCCCTTCGGGAAAGACTCGCACAAGAACACGGAACGGATCCACCTTCCCTACTCGCTGGAGGTCTACCCGCGTCTTTTGAAAGAAGCCATCAGGCTTGTGGCCGGAGAGGGTGAGAGCTTGCATGGCGGAGAAGATAACGCTCGCTGAAATAAGCTTAAATAATTGGAAAGATCCTTAAATGGCGGCCTACCAGGCGTTTTTTGAGAGAATGGGCACTGATTCACAACGGAGCTTTCATTGTTGTGGCGGGGATCATTTATTTTCTGGTCCCGAATAACCTTGCCACAGGAGAGGTAAGCGGCCTGGCCAGTGCCAATATTGTAAAAGAGTGGAATAAAATTCTTCAATATTTATAATAACCGCCTTCCTTTTCCGACACGAAAAGGACATTATAAATTAAAGTCTTGCTCGTGTTTGTAACAACATTATAACAGTTCAAGTAGCTTTAAAACCTCGTAAATGCCTTGGGGGTTAGCTTAAATAATGCCAAAAACGATTGTTAAAAGCTGCTCATATATCTAAAAACGAGCCTATCCCCCTCCAGCCCGTTTTCCGCATCGTCTTCGAAGTAGTAATTCACGATGTAGGTGCTCGACCTGTCTCCATACATGATACCGGGGCCAATGCCAAAGACTTTCTCACGCGAATCTGGTACGCCTACTCCATCAATTCAAGATTAAAGATCCGACCCCAGAAACCGCGGGTTACATATTATTGCCTATCTTAGGGCTTCGTAAAATACCGAGGCGCAATTTAACAACCGAGAATAAAATGAAATCATGTTAGAGATAGAGATCCAAGACAAAGTACAGGAGGCGATAGATATGAAACGTTCAACAATAGCTGTTCTGGCATTGGTAGCTCTTATTGCCGTGGCGGGCTCCGCTTTGGCACATGGCAGTTATGGATTTGGACCGCACCATATGTGGGGCGGAGGTTACGGCCGCGGAGGCATGATGGGAGGCTGGGGGTCAGGCGCGATGATGTGGGGATACGGCCCACAGAGGAGCGATTTTGACTCGAGGTCGCGATTGAACAACACTCCCTATGGCACAGAAATTCCACCCAAGATTGCCGAAAATATGCGCCAGCTCGAAAGAATTCATTTAGAGCTTCGGTCTCTGGCGTATGAAGGCCGCATAGACAGGGCTAAGGCATCTCAACTGCACGAAAGGATGCTTTCTCTTCAAAATGAAATAGCGCGATGGCAGTTCGAACAGTGGCTCAATTTCTCCGAAAATCGACAATAATAGGTGAAATAGCCTAATATCCATAGATAAGAAACCACACACTGCGAGGGGGCAAATGTTCCCCCTCGCAGTGTGTGGTATTGAACGATAATGGCTACTCCGCCCGCCGATCAGCTCTATAAAAAACTTTGGGGTCAAGTCTTTAGTTTTGAATTTTATGTTCACAGCATGCCATTTTAACGATATGCTATAATATACTTTACTGCTATATTAATATAGGGAATGTGTTTCCTTGGTTTCGAGTTATAATAAAATAAAAGAAGCAACCTGCTTAAATCTCATATGGGATTTGGCACGTGCAACTAAAACAAACAGAGGGATTATACTTCGTAGAAGAATTAAGACTGGGCATCCGTTAAAAGCAAATAAGGAAGCCTTAACTTTTTGGGAGGGCGTTAAAAATAATGAGGAAATTAAACTATGATGAGTATATAGAAAAAATGCGAAAGCAGTCCCTGCACTTGCATGTAGCAAGCGATGCCCACAGAGGCAAGCCGCTACGCTTAGGCAAGGCACGTGATCCGGAAGAAAACGTAGTTTTATTTTTGTTGGACTATAACCGTTGGCAGAAGGCTTTAGCCAGCGGGGAGATCGAAAAGCTTGGCCCGCGGAGGTATCGCATGAAATGGACGAAGGAATAAAGAATATCTTTAATGCAAATACCCGAGGGTCAGGTCTTTAGTTTTGAATTTCAATATAGTTGTTTAATTAAATAGAACGATCACCTTACATTCTATGGGCGTTATTCTATTTAAATACCAAAACGAAATGTGCATAGAAAGTTTATTGAACGCGTACTGAAGGCAAAAGCCACAGAGTCATTAAACTCTATTAATTTACGTTCTCTTGAAAAACGCATTTTAAGATATATGGCATTTTTCGTTTTGCAAAAGAACGAATATATGATAAAATCGTTCTACGGCAGAACGAAAAGGAGAATATCATGACCTTGCAAGATTTACTATCAAAACTGCAAGAAATACAGGCCCGCCTCGTTTTAAACTTGCCGAAGCGTTTGCGACCATATTTCGACGCCCTTGACCTGTCGGCCAGAGGGTTGCTTGTGCTGGGCCCCAGGGGCGTGGGAAAGACGACGTTAGCGCTGTCAAGGTCGAAGGGAATGCTTTACATCCCAGCGGACAATCCCTTGGTGGCGCCCTTTAAGCTGTGGGATATATGCGAGGCGGCCTTCAGAGCCGGCTACGACGGTGTTATCGTAGACGAGGTGCATTACGCTCGCGAATGGGCCGTGCACCTAAAGGCGCTTTACGACGCCTTCCCCGGCAAAAGGATCTGGGCCACCGACAGCAGCAGTGCATCGCTTGAAAGTGGCGTTTCCGACCTATCGCGCAGGTTCGTTCAAATCAGGGTTCCTCTTCTTTCGTTCAGGGAATTCATCGCCCTAAAACTCGATCACCTCTTTCCCGTGATCGACCCCTTCAACCCAGACATATCCTCGATCCAGAATGTAATAAATGCCATAAACCCGCTGGCGGCCTTTGGGGAATATTTGCGCCAGGGGCTTCGGCCTTTTTTCCTCGAGGGACATTACGCGGAGAGGTTGAAAAACGTGCTGGACAAAATGGTGTTCTCGGATGTGCCCTTTTGGACGCCGCAAATCGCGGAAAATCACCTTCGGCTTATGCAGGCAATAGTTGGCCATCTTGCCATGTCGCCAATTCCTGTAATTAGCGTGGAGTCGCTAACGCGCGAGTGGGGTGTCGGTAAGGTAAAGCTATACGATCTCATTGAAGTAATGATGCGTATATGCCTTATTCGCGTCATCAAAAGAAAAGGCGCGGCTTCCAAGCTTCACCTTCGAGGAGCGAAACTCTTTTTCTACGACCCGTCGACTTACTACGTCTTAAACGGAAACACGGCAAACGTGCGGGAGGCATTCGTCGCCTGCTCGCTCGAAGAAGCAGGTAGAAGCGTCTTTGCAACAGATGATGAAAGGATTTGCGACTTTGTCGTCGACGGCGTAACTTTGGAAGTAGGCGGCAAGAGCAAATCGGGCAAAGCCGCAGATTTCGTCGTAAGAGAGGGCCTTGACGTGCCTCTGCCCGGCGTGATTCCTATGTGGCTGTTTGGGATGATGTATTAAGCGAAACGGTGAAAACAAAGCCTTGAGTTTGCAAACCAAACCGGGGTTTTATTTAAAGCTTACTGCCCAAGCACCAAGGAAAGATCCGCAAAAATTCCTAGAGTGGTTTAATTTCATTTAAA
Organism: Acetomicrobium thermoterrenum DSM 13490; assembly: GCF_900107215.1. NCBI lineage: Bacteria > Thermotogati > Synergistota > Synergistia > Synergistales > Acetomicrobiaceae > Acetomicrobium > Acetomicrobium thermoterrenum. The sequence goes on from NZ_FNPD01000005.1 coordinate 53,020, forward strand.
AACTTACTGCCCAAGCACCCTCAAGACTTTCCCCTTTGAAACAAAATTAACCTACTAAATTAAAATTCAAGATTAAAGATCCGACCCCAAAACCCGTATTGCATTAAAGACGGCTATAAGCGTGACGCCTACGTCGGCAAAGACTGCTGCCCACATGGTGGCTATCCCTAAGGCACCTAGACCCAAGACTGCACCTTTGACGCCCAGGGCGATGGCGATGTTTTGCCTGGCAATGGCAAGCGTTCGCTTCGCTATTTTAATAGCTGCCGGGACTTTCGATGGTTCGTCCGTCATTATGACCACGTCGGCTGCCTCGATGGCGGCGTCCGACCCCAGTCCTCCCATGGCGATGCCAACGTCTGCCCGCGCAAGCACGGGAGCGTCATTTATGCCGTCTCCGACGAAGATGAGCTTCCCCTTTGGGGATTTGCTCGCCATGAGATCTTCCACCTTTTGCACCTTATCCGCAGGAAGCAGCCCGCCGTAGGCCTCGTCGATGCCAAGATGAGAGGCCACGCTTTCAGCTACGGACTTTGCGTCGCCCGTAAGCATTACGACCCTTTTTACCTTTTGGGCCTTAAGCTCGCTGACGGCTTTTGCTGCGTCTTCCTTGATAACGTCTCCTATTACGATATAGCCTTTGTATTCGCCGTCGACCGCGACGTGAACGACCGTTGCAGCGTCGACAAGGTCTTCGGCTGATATGTCAAGCATCTGCATCATCTTGGCGTTTCCCGCCGCGACGAAGCGGCCCTCGACGGTGGCGGTGACGCCCTGCCCAGGGATTTCTTTGACCTTTGAAATGAGTGCGGCATCGATTTCTTTGCCATAGGCCCGCCTGATCGAAAGGGAAATGGGATGATTTGAAAAGCTTTCGGCGCAGGCGGCGAATTTTAAAATTTCTTCATTATTATATATGTCTTTTGAGACGACTTCTTGTACCTTGAAAGTCCCTTTGGTGAGCGTGCCGGTTTTGTCAAAGACGGCAACTTCCGCATCGGCCAAAGCCTCCAAGTAGTTGCTTCCCTTTACGAGGATGCCCTTTCTTGCAACAGCGCCAAGTCCGCCAAAGAAGCTCAAGGGTATGGAGATAACCAGCGCGCAGGGGCATGAAATTACGAGAAAGACAAGCGCTCTGTAGATCCAGTCGCCAAATACCGCGCCTCCAAGCACCAGAGGCGGGACGATGGCTATGAACGCCGCTCCGCCCACCACGGCAGGCGTATAACAGCGGGCAAACTTGGTGATGAAGTTCTCAGATTTTGACTTCTTGGCGGCGGCATTTTCTACTAAGTCCAGGATTTTTGATGCCGTCGATTCGCTGACATTTTTTTTGACCCGTGCGATGAGCAGGCCGTTTAAATTGACGGACCCACTTAGCAGCTCGTCGCCTTCGCGTACAGCTTTGGGCATCGATTCACCCGTCAGAGGCGAGGTATCAAGGCTTGAGCTGCCCTCCATAACCACGCAGTCTAAGGGCACTTTCTCGCCTGGTTTTATGACGATGACGTTGCCAATGTTTACTTCGTCGGGATCGACACGATCTATAACGTCGCCTCTTTTAACGTTTGCATAATCGGGGCGTATGTTCATGAGCTCGGCGATGGACTTTCTGGACTTTTCCACTGCCCTGCCTTGAAATAGCATGCCGATCTTGTAAAAAAGCATCACGGCGACAGCTTCGCTGTACTGTCCGATGCAAAAGGCCCCTATCGTGGCAACGCTCATAAGGAAGTTTTCGTCGAAGATCTGCCTGCGCGAGATGTTTCTTGCTGCCCGTAAAATCACGTCGCCGCCGGTTACCGCGTAGGCAGCCAAAAAAACCAACAGTCGGGCTTCGTTTTCAGCCTCCAGTATTAGGGCAAAAAGGAAAAGCCCCAAACCTATAGCTATCTCGGCGATCCTCTTTTGGTGCGGCGCAATATGCATCGTTAAGCCTTCTTTACCACCACGTCCGGCTCGTATCTTGCAACAATCCCCTGTGCTGCTTTGACGATGTCGTCAAATCTTGAATCGTCACCGTCGATGACCATCTTAGCAGTCATGAAATTTACGGACGCGAAGTTGACGCCCTCCAAAGCCTTGATCTCCCTTTCTATCTTTTCCGCACAGTTTGCGCAGTTTAGTCCCTCGAGCTTGAATGCCCTTTTCATGCCGACGCCTCCTTTTTAGGCTAAACTTTTTTTAGCTTTACAATTGAACGTCTCTTCAACTGTCAAGGTCATTATAGTTGAGTATATGTTCAACAGTCAAGGTCGTAAGGCCTTTTTTAAGAAAATATCGGCGGAAACGCGAAAAGAAATGTCGAAGCATCGCGAAAATATCCGCTTTTTCAACGTTCGGGTTAATGATAGAATACAATCGACCGATACTTGCTGGGCATTACATCTTTTTGAAGGCGTTAGAAGCTAAATTTTGGTCAAACGGAGGCATGGCATGAAAAAGGACGAAATGGTCTGCGACTGCGACGTCATCCACGAGGAGGTGGTCGACGCAGTCAGAAAAAAACTGCCCGACGAAAGGGAGCTTTACGATTTATCGGATTTCTTTAAGGTCCTGGGCGACAGCACGAGGGCTAAGATCATGTGGGCCCTCGATAAAAGCGAGATGTGCGTCTGCGACCTGGCCGTGCTTTTGGGCATGACGAAGTCTGCCGTCTCCCACCAGCTGCGCTCGCTTCGGGAGGCAAACCTCGTAAAAAACAGGCGCGAGGGGAAAAACGTGTTCTACTCCCTCGCCGACGACCACGTCAAACAAATATTCGAGAAGGGCCTCGAACACATCCGCGAGAAAAAAGACTAAAAATTTCTGGGGTCGGATCTTTAATCTTGAATTTTTCAGGGGGCGTTCCCGGGGTTGAATATGACCCCGGTATAAGGTCCGGGGTCGGATCTTTAATCTTGAATTTTTTCAGGGGGCGTTCCCGGGGTCGGATATGACCCCGGTGCTTTTATACGTCCGGTGCCTGCGGCGTAGATTTGTTTAGGATTCCCTTCGCCCTGACCTTGCATCCAATCGCCTCTAGATGGCATGAAAGCAGGTCCAAAGCTTTTTCTACTTCCGGTGCGTCGGATTCCTGGGCTGCATCGACGAAAAAGAGCGCCTCTTTTGTATCGGTCGTAACGGCGCATAACCTGCTGTCGCGGTGATTCCATAGCCAACAGCAAATCTTTTCCTCGTCGGCATAGACGATGTGGGTGTCTTTTACGGTAATTTCATCACCTGAACCGAGGGGGGTAAATATCTCGCCTGTTTTGCCGTACCTCAGCGTTAGGTCACCTCTAAGTTTATGTACATCATAAGCTCCCATGGGAAGCAGCGTCATGACGGAGACACAGTTGTAGCAATCGACCACGCTTGAAACGTTCCAAAGACTTTCGCTTTTGATGACGCGCCTCAAAAGCGCCTCAAAAGAGCAACGGCAGCTGCTTGGTTTAACGCCCATGTCACTGTAGATCTTCCGCCAGTTTGCGATCCTCGGATGTTTTGACAGCTCCTCTGTTTTAAATAAGCCGTATTCCTGCACGATCCGCGGCAGCGTTGACTTTAACGCTTCCACGTAGTCATTTTTCTCTTCTACTACCACGTGAGCATAAAGCCAACCAACATGGGTGCCGGGATAATTTTCCAATATCTCCGGAGCTATTGTGATCTTCATAATTTCCTCCTATTAGGAGTCCGCGGATGAAAGCGGGAATCCTCTTTTAACGGAATCGCTAAGTTTTGCACCATATACTGTTTCCCCTTGACCATCAAAAGTAATATGGCTACAATGTTATCACAAACAGGAGGTGTTTGAATTGAGGCGCGTTTGCGATTCGTCAATTCGGGTAAGAATAGACAGCGACACAAAAGAGCGAGCATCAAAAGCACTGGACAGGATGGGCCTAACGGTCTCTGATGCCGTTCGGTTGCTATTGGTTCGAATAGCCGAAGACGGTCGATTCCCCTTCGATCTAGAGGTGCCAAACGCCAGGACGAAAAAGGCAATGGTCGAGCTTGAACAAGGGGGCGGAATATCCAAAGGTTCCATCGAAGATGCGTTTGCAGATTTAGGGCTCTAAATGTTAGATATTCGATACTCTTCGCAGTTCAAAAAGGACATTCGTCGTATAAAACGGCAGGGCAAAGATTTGGAGAAGTTGCGAGAGGCGATTTCGCTCCTTGCCCAAGGAGTAGCTATACCAGCACATTATTTAGATCACTCTTTACGTGGGCAGTGGAATGAGTATCGAGAAATTCATATTGATAACGATTGGCTTCTTATATACAGAAAAACAGCAAAAGAGCTGCTTTTAGTTTCAACCGGTTCACATTCTGAACTTTTTGATCGATAGGAATAAGATCTTTTTTCCTCATTCAGGCGTATCGGAACAAACAGAACTACCCTGTTAAACTAAAATTCAAGATTAAAGACCCGACCCCTAAATCCCGACATGAAATGACAATAAAATAATAACCTTAAAGTTTTAAGAATTCATCAAGAGAAATGCCGACCTGGCGCAAAATGTTCTTCAAAGTCCCTCGCTTCAGCTCTTTATGATCCGGTATAGTTACGGTCATTTTAAAGGGCTTCTCTCTGCGCAATATCATATGACTTCCTGATTGCCTAACGAAGACAAAACCAATCTTCTCCAACTTTTTCGCTACATCTTTTCCGGAGAGATTAGGCAGTTTGCTCATCAGAAAGAGATATCTCTACAACATCGACAATAACATCGCTTTGCGGGATTTCATCGCCAAATTGCTCGGAAACTTCTATCCACCCTTTGATGGCCTCCTTCACATTCGCAAGCGCTTCTTCGTAGGTATCACCTTCGCTAATACACCCAGGAAGCGAGGGGACATACACAGTATAACCACCCTCTTCCGCAAGCTCGAAGATAACTTTATAAGCTCGAGTTTTACCCATCGTCTCAATACCTCTCTTCAATAGTACCTAACTGGGGTCACATCTTTAGTTTTGAATTTTGGCATTTTCAGAAACCTCCGTTACACTTTTAAAGGTATTCGGCCGGAAAATTCAAGATTAAAGACGTGACCCCAATACAATTTACTGCCCAAGCAGCTTTAAAACTTCGTCTTTCGATTTGGCGTCAAATATGGCTTCGGCCGCGGCGTCGAGTTTAACTTCGTCGGTGACGGAGCGGATCGTCATTTCGTCAGAAGACGACAGGCTGAATTTTCGGCGCAACAGTTTTATAAGCAGATCTTGTTTTCCTTTGATTGTACCTATGATTGTACCTTTAATCTCGCCTCTTTTTTCGCCCTCTATTTTGCCTCTTTCTTCCCCTTGTTTTATCAGCTTTTCTGCAAAAGACGGCATAACTTTTTCACCTCCAAGTTCTTTTACTATCCGTTGCATGGTGCCTTGGTCTACGTCCAAAGTGTAAAATAAATATAGGATCAGTATTATCCTTTCTTCTTCAGACAGCTTTATTATAACAGCTATCCTTATGATTCCCTCTATATCATGTAAGGCTACAAGCTTCATCAAGAGTAAACTTGCCATCAAAAAGGGGGTTTCTTCTGCTTTTTGTTCTATCTCGTCGTTAGGAATTTGAGTTAAGTCTACTAGTACATAATTGAATTCAGGGATGTAAGGTTTTATGGATTCGTTTAAGCTGTCAAACTGTCCTTGAAAATGAGTAGTTATGTTCCAGCTTGAAGAGCCGTGATAGATGACTACGGGGATTACAGGTGTAAGTGGTACGTTTTTCTTTCTCTGTTCATCCCACGTTACGGTCATATAGCTTAGTATTTGAAGTAAAACTCCGGGATCAGGATATGACTTATGCTCAAATACAAAGTAAAGCTGTCCTTTTGTATCTGATATATAGCATTCTACAGCTATGTCCATGTAGTACTTGTTGTAGCCTTTGATCTTTTCTGTGGGGATTAGCTTCATTTCCTTTAAATCTATCTGGCTTGAAATGTCTTTTGGGAGAAACTCCTTTATAAATTGTCTTACGTTTGCTTCATCTGACATTACCCTTTTAAAAAGCCTATCGTGGGGGTCTTTGGGCGTTAGGTCATCTTTGGGCGTTAGGTCATCTTTGGGCAAAGGTGAAACCTCCTTTGGTTGAAAGTAAATGACGTGGTTTATTGTACATGAAAAAGCATAACCTTAAAACTAATTAACCTAAATTCCACGCTTTTTGCTCACCAAAGGACTTCCACCGGATATTGAGAGATTTGAGAGTCAACCGTCAGAATGGGCAGCCCTTCTAATTGAGCTTGTGAAATTATCAAGCGATCAAAAGGGTCCCGATGATAGTCCGGAAGGGTATAGACATGCAAGACATGGCTTAAAACAATGGGCAGGTTTTCAATGGCGTTAAGGGCCACTTGTTCAGGGATAAAATGCTCAAGATTATCAGAAACCTTTAGCTTGCCAAGTTTAGCTTTTATTGCAATTTCCCAACCGCTGGCAGCGCTCAAGAATAATTGGTTTTTGCCATCACCCATAATTTCGCGAGCCTTTTCGGACAACCTTGGGTCATCTGTGATCCACCACAAAAACGCGTGGGTATCTAACAGCAGTCGCATTTTTCAAATTCATTAAGGATATCTTCGGGAAGTGGCGCATCAAAGTCGTCAGCGATGACTAGCTTCCGCTTTGCGCTTCCTGGAATGCGCTGTGCTGTCTGTCTTTCTATCGGCACCAGTCGGGCGACAGGTTTGCCTGCCCTTGCAATGATGACTTCTTTGCCTTCTTCCACTTGGGCTAAGAGCTTGGAAAGGTTGGTTTTGGCTTCATGAACATTTACCTTGAGCAACATCAAGACTCACTCCTTTTTTAAAAGTATAGACTAAGTCATGGACTAAGTCAACTTGGCCTAACTGGGGTCACATCTTTAGTTTTGAATTTTGGCATTCTCGGACACCTCCGTTAACCTTTAAAGGTATTCAACCGGAAAATTCAAGATTAAAAACGTGAGCCCCATTCATTACCAGGAATACAACTTTATTCTATAATTATCAATGAGGTGAAGATAAATGTCCATATTGACTGCCTTCGTGGAAACAGCCATGCATGAGGCAAGGTACAAAATGCTCGAGGATGGCACGTTTTTTGGGGAAATTCCTTCTTGCCCCGGCGTGTGGGCAAACGAAAAGACCTTAGAAGTGTGCCGCGACGTGCTGAGGGAGGTCCTTGAAGAATGGCTGATCTTAAAGCTTCGAGACGGAGATTTTATCCCTACAATCGGCGGAATCGACCTTAACACAATAGCGGCTGAAGCATAAACCCTAAAAGCCGGCGTGAACTGATCAAACGTTTGAAAACATTAGGTTTTAGCGGTCCATATTCCGGTGGACGTCATTCGTTTAAGGCGCGGTACTTTGAAATTTAGGGTACTAAATCCTCATGTGGGGGATATCAGCATTCCACTGCTTAAAGAAATTTTAAGACAGGCGGGCATTTTTTGAAGATGAGTGGAATAATACAAAATAAGATCAACCTGCCAGATTAAATTTAAAGATTAAAGATCCGATCCTTGTGCCGACCGAACATTTAACACCAAAAATTCAAGATTAAAGACCCGACCCCATTTCGAATGACTAGGAAGGCGGATTATCTGACGCAAACATAAAAATAAGTTCTGTTGACCTTCAGCATAAAGCTTTAGATTGGAGATAGGATCTTTGACGATGCTTATCAATGTGTTGCTGCTAAATATTATAAATTGAAAATAATTACCATGGACAAAGATTTCAAAAGGGCAAAAGACATTGATTTTCTGTTTTTATAACATGTACCGAGGTAAAGCCCACGCAAATATTCGTTTTACTAAAAAACCTATTTTAAGATATTTGCCATTCGGAGAGATCCCCTAGGCCGGCTACTTATATATAACCCGAACAAAAATCGACCAAACCAGTCATCACTGGTTAACCCTGCATCTGTGCCAAGTTCGTTTCGTTTATTTACTGCCCAAGCAACTTCAAAACTTCGTCTTTGGATTTGGCGTCAAGGATGGCTTCCGCCGCAGCGTCGAGTTTAACTTCGTCGGTGACGGAGCGAATTATCTTTTCGTTAGAAGACGACAGGCCAAATTTTCGGCGCAACAGTTTTATAAGCAGATCTTGTTTGCCCTTGATTGTACCTCTAATCTCGCCTCTTTCTTCCCCTTGTTTAATCAGCTTTTCAGCAAAAGACGACATAATTTCTTCACCTCGAAGTTTTTTACTTTCCGCTGCATAATGGTTTGGGTATGTCAAAATTCAAGATTAAAGACCCGACCCCAGTGCCGACACCAAAAATTCAAGATTAAAGACCTGACCCCGGGGTTACTGGCCCATGCCGAAGTACTTGAAGCCGCGGGATTCCATGTCTTTTTTCTTGTAGATGTTGCGCAGGTCGAAAAAGTAGGGCTGGCGCAGCAGTTCCTTTACCCTGTTTAAATCAAGGCTTCTGAACTGGTTCCATTCCGTGATGATTACCAGGGCGTCACTTCCTTCCATGGTCTCATATTCGTTTTGACAGTAAATGATCCTGTCTTCGATGTTTTTGAGCCTCCATTTGGCTTCCCTATGGGCTGCCGGGTCGTAGACCTTAAAGGTGACGCCTTTTTGAGCGAGCTCGTTTAGTATGGTTATGGAGGGTGCCTCGCGCATGTCGTCGGTGTTTGGCTTAAAGGCAAGCCCAAGCACTGCCAATTGCTTTCCCGATAAGTCCCCCAAGACGCGCTCTATCTTTTGTGCGGCCAAAAGCTTTTGGCGTTCGTTTGCCTCGACGGTCTGCTCGACCAAGCTTAAAGACACGCCGAATTTGCGCGCCATCTCGGCAAAGGCCCTGGTGTCTTTGGGAAAGCAGCTTCCGCCGTAGCCCGGCCCGGGGTGCAGGAACTTGGGCCCGATGCGGCCGTCCATGCCCATGGCCCTGGCGACGTCCTGCACGTTTGCCCCCACGTGCTCGCAAAGATTTGCTACCTCGTTTATGAAGGTTACCTTCATCGCCAAAAAGGCGTTTGAGGCGTACTTTATCATCTCGGCCGTCTCTATGTTCGTCTCGACGAAGGGCGTCTCGTTTAAGTACAATACCCTGTAAACCTGCTTCATCACCTCAAGCGCCCGCTTTGAGTCCGTGCCGATGACCACCCTGTCGGGGTGGGTGAAGTCGTGCACGGCCGAGCCTTCCCGCAGGAATTCGGGGTTTGATACGACGTCAAACTCAAAGCTTGCCCCTCTTTTTGCCATCTCCTCGTTTATCCATTCTTTGACCTTTTTGCCCGTCCCGATGGGCACGGTGCTTTTGTTCACGATGACCGTGTAGCCGTTCATGTAGCGGGCGATGTCGCGGGCAACCTGCTCGACATACGTAAGGTCTGCGCTTCCGTCATCTGCGGGAGGCGTTCCCACGGCGATAAATATCACGTCGCAGCTTTCGACGGCCTGCCTTAAGTCGGTGGTAAACTCAAGCCTCTTGTAGTAGACGTTTCTTTCGACTATCGGCTGTAAGCCTGGCTCAAAGATGGGGATCACGCCGCACTTCAGGCCTTTGATCTTTTCTTCGTCTTTGTCCACGCATATCACGTTTAATCCGAAATCAGACAAACAGCTTCCCGAAACAAGCCCAACGTAACCCGTCCCAACGACGGCTATCCTGTTCATGAACGTCCACTCCTTGCCCTTTAAACTTTATAATATTTCCTGTACCACTCCACGAACTTTGCCAAGCCCTCCTCTATTGGCGTCTCGGGCTTGAAACCGATGGCTTTTTCAAGGTCCGCCACGTCGGCGTAAGTCATTATAACGTCGCCAGGCTGCATGTCCAAGTATACTTTTTGGGCCTTTTTGCCGAGGCAATTTTCAAGTACTGCAATGAACCTCGAAAGCTCAACGGGGCTGTTGTTGCCCAGGTTATAGATCTTGTAGGGCGCAAAGCTTTCGCTTATCGGGCCTGCCTTTTCGTTCCAGTCGGGGTTTGGTTTTGGCGTGAGGTCAATAAGGCGGTAAAGGGCTTTTACCACGTCGTCAATGTAGGTAAAGTCGCGGCTCATCCTGCCGTGGTTGAAGACTTTGATGGGCACCCCTGCCAAGATGTCGCGGGTGAAGGAAAAGTAAGCCATGTCAGGCCTTCCCCAGGGGCCGTAGACGGTAAAAAGGCGCACCCCCGTCGAGGGGATGCCGTAAAGGTGGGCATAGGTGTGGGCCATCAATTCGTTTGCCTTTTTCGTGGCAGCATACAAGCTCACGGGGTGGTCCGTGTTGTGCTCCGTCGAAAAGGGGACGGTCTTATTGCCGCCGTAAACGGAGCTTGACGAGGCAAAAAGCAGGTGTTTAACGGGATAACTTCGGCAGGCTTCAAGGACATTTACGAACCCCACCAGGTTTGAATCCACGTAGGCGTAGGGGTTATCGAGGGAATAGCGCACCCCCGCCTGGGCCGCCAGGTTCACCACATATTCGGGCCTGCAAGCGGCAAAAATTTCGTCCACGACAGGTTTTTTCTTTAAGTCCGCGCGGTAAAAGACGAAGTTGCCATAGGCGCGCAGTATATCCAGGCGGTCTTCCTTGAGCTTGGGGTCGTAGTAGTTGTTTAGGTTGTCCAAGCCAACGACGAAATACCTTCGCTCAAGCATGAACTTAGCGAGATGAAAGCCGATAAATCCGGCAGCGCCGGTGATCAGGATTTTAGCCTGTATAGGCAAGGTGTCGGTCATTTGATGGTCTCCTTTGGTTAAATCTAAATCAGGCCTTTATGGGGAGCAAAGATTGCAAAATGGGTATTGTTATAATGTTAAGACAAAATACGGCTGCGAAGGGAAATTAGCCATCTTTGCCGGCTTCGTTAACTTTTTAAATTAAGATTCAAGATTCAAGATGCGACCCCGGTGCTTTTTCTTGATAAATAAAGGTCATATATATCGGACATCTCGGCCAGGACATTTTCCAAAGAATAATCGCATATCTTTTTTTGCCCCGCAATGCCCATAGAAATTCGCAGTTGGCGATCCAAAATAAGTTTTTCAAATGCCTGGATTAATCCAGAAATGTCTTCAAGTTCTACCAAAAACCCTGTACGCCCATGTTCTACCAGGTCGCGGTTCCCGCGAACATTGCTTGCTACGACAGGCTTGCCTGCAGCCATGGCTTCCATCACGCATTTTGGCAGGCCTTCTCGCTTGGAAACAAGTGTAGCGACGTCGGCTTCCCTAAGAATTTGCGGAACATCGCGACGGTAACCCAAGAAATAAACTCGCTGGAGATGTTCTTGTAAAACTTTTTTCTGCAAAGTTGCCATTTTTTCTCCAGTGCCTACAAATAACAAATGAATGTTATTATGCCGTCTTGTCAGCTCACCCCAGGCATCTAATAAAAAATCTTGATTCTTATTTTCGTTTAGTTCTCCGACACAGGCAATCACTACATCCTCCTGACCAATTCCTAATGACGCGCGAATGTTATTCTTGCATACAGATGGGTTTGTATATTCGGATAAATCGACACCCACTCCATGTACGTAAAACAAATTTTCTCCGGCTTTGAAGCCAAGCTTTTGGGCATTTTCAAAATCCTCACTGTTCATAACAATTAACCCGTCCGTCCAGCGGGAGGCAATTCGCTCTGCAGTATAATATATAAGCCAGTCTCGCCTCGGAGCTTCCTTGTAGAAGTGAAAACCGTGTGCAGTGTATAAAACCGGCCCCTGATGTGTTGATTTAGCTAAAAACCTTCCCAAAAAGGCAGCTACCGGCGTGTGAACATGGATGAGATCAAAATGATGGTTCTTTAATAAAGACCTTAACTCAAGGAAAGCCTTAAGGTTAGCAGGGTTATAAGGAGAACGCTTGAAAGGAATTTCCCAACATATCACACCGGCATTTTCAACGTCATCCCTGCGTCCTGTCACAGAAGAAGCCGCGGCATGAACCTCGTAGCCTTTTTCCTGCAGCATCTTCATAAATGGGATGTGAAAAGCTGCAAAGTGACTATGGACGGTGGCGATGAAAAGGACTTTGCCTGTGATCTTTGTATTTAGATCTAAAGATTCTATTTTCCCTTTCGAAACGCGATTCATTTATCCAAACCATCCTTTTTAATATCTATCACTTCGGGAATCAGCTGCCGAGAAAAGCATCTAAGCCCCTTTTCAATGAGCGTCAGTTTCATTTGAGACTAAATAAAAATGTTCAACCATTTTTATTATATGGCTTTCTCTTTTGCTCCACAGCATAGTCCCTGAATTCACGCCAAAACCCTGTTCTTCTTTTATCTAGGATTGTTTTTGAATATTCGCCAGCCCTTTTAAAGTTCCTCATTGCCAATTCTTTCTGTTTAGAGGGGTTGCTAAGAACCCAAACGATTTTTTTGCCCAATGAGTTTATGTCCCCAGGCTTAATTATGCATTCTTCATCAAGCAATTCAGGAATACCACCAACAGATGAGCCTATAGCAGGTAGACCTCTACTAAGTGCTTCAATCAGCGCCCTAGGTAAACCTTCTTGTTTACTGGGTTGAATATATAAATCTAACTGATCAAGCCAATCAAAGACTGGTTTTCCGCTAGGCAAAGTGCCATCAAACTTAACCTCCTCTTTAAGTCCCTTTTGAACTGCTAATTTATAAAAATATCTTTTATCTCCTCCGCCTAATACATGGAATTCAAAAGGAGGTAATTGGCTTCTAGCGATAGATAACGCCTTAATTGCATCATCTATTCCTTTGAGTTTGCTGGACATAGCGCCTATCAAACCAATTTTTATTGGATATGTTTTACTATCTATCTTTGTCAACCTTTTTTCTAAAACTTCTTCATCAAATATTGGGAGTTCTACATTAGAACATGCAATTGATTTTCCACGAGTAGGGTAATGCATTTGCAAAAAATTATTAGTGACATATAAGACATATGGTGCTTTTTTAACCATAGTTTTTGTCAGAAATGTCAAGATAGGCGCACTTATTTTACCTTTTAAACTACCATGATACCATAGTGCATCCCAAGCATGACCTACAACTTCTACAGCCCACGGTTTATGTAATTTTAGAGCATAATAACATGCAATAATGCCCAAAACACTTGGCAATCTTGCGATAACGCAATCAGTGGCCATAACTGCTTTCTTAACCCAAGGAAAAATTTGCTTATAATTGAAACTATCAACTACATTAATTAGATTTAGAATGGGAAGAGTAACCTTGTTATTCTCGATAATTTTATCATTATACTTATCGTTACCTATTATTTCACACCGAGCAAGAACTTCTACTTCCTCAAACACAGCAAAATACCTCTCAAACAAAGTATTATTTAAAGTGCCGCTTGTATAATACTCGTTATCCTTTAAAAAGAACCTATGACTATGCACAAATAAAGCTTTCATCTTTTTTACCACCTTTTATACGCATTATTTCCTTAATTAGTTCTTCTCTTTTGTGAACAGCTTTTGCTTTATATAAATGTATATTATCTAAAACATTTTGCCGGTTTTCTATAAGCTCTTCAAATCTAGATCTTAAAATCTCAAATGATAAATCTGAGATAGGTATGGCATATTTGGATAAATTCATATCTCTCATTATGCCATCACCTTTATTGCCGCCATAAGTGATTGCGATTCCGGGAACACCTTCCGACATTGCAAATATAATAGAATGAAAACGGGTTCCTACAATATAATCGAATTGAGAGTAAATTGCCTTAAGTTGCCTACAATCCAGAGTATCGTCGTCAATTATCGAGAACTGACACTCAGTTGCTATCTTCTTTGCAATTTCGCTAATACACGTTTTATCACTTTCGTGTTGACGAATCGCTCTGGTGTGGACAACAAGTACGGGATAAAAGTCATTTCCATCTAACCATTTAATAAATGATATCAATGCATTCTTATAATCTCGATAGGCCTGAAATGGATTATTATGCCCCGGGAAGCGATAGGGACGCGCTGTTATGGCAACACATGGTTTTTCTTTAAAAGGAATATTATCAAGAACATGCTTAATATTACATAAATCCGCTTTTTCGAGATAAAATGCTAAATCGGGAAATACATCTATTTTTTTACTCAATAGGTAAGATAATTGTTTAGCTGATATGCTCTCTCTTGAAGTAACTAACTTGCATTTTGACATAACTTTCTTAACAATATTTGCAACAAAAGGACCTTTAAAGGGGCCAAAAGAATTAGGCATAACATATACCGATTTACCAAGAGACTGCGCAAGAATTATGTGATATAATGAAAAATAAATATAATATAAAGATGTTAAACCACCATAACTATGAATAAATCCCCCTCCTTTTACAAAAACCCCATCTGCTTTTCTGAAAATGTCAACAGACCTCTTGCTTTTTTTGGGCATTAACATTAAACCAAGCTTTCTTGTTACCCCTATTAACAACAATAAAGAAACAAAAAAATCCCAAATAGCAACAATACCCCATTTAATTTTTAGCGTTAAACTATATTTCACATTCTTAGTTGTGCTAAAAAACCTTGATGGATGCTTCAAAATAGGAGATACTATTTTTAAACCTTCTTGAACTGATTGAGATACCTCTACGCTATCAGCAACCATATAATAATCTCCGCTAAATCCTGCCTCTTCTGCAATGCGCTTAGTCTCCCAAACAAGAGCTTGATCACCTCTGTTAAGATCAGAACAGTTTGGTATTATTATGTTTATAGAAATGATATGCCACCTTCTTTCCCAAATATAAGTACTATAAAATTTCTCAAGATGTACATTAAGCTCGTTAATATTTTTTATTTTTATAAAACAATAGGATCTCTCATTTTGCTCTCATCGTATTAGCGTAAATACATGAAAGTTTTTGCACAGCACTATCAGTGGAATAACCATGTTCCCTTATTTTTTTATGTGCCTCATCTTTGCTGGGTCTTCGAATTAATAATAACCGCTTTAGCTGTTTAACCCATAAGGATATATCATCTTTTAAAGAAAGCGAATAAATTAACCCCAAACCCATGTCTACCTCCTTTTTATTTATAGCTTCTGGGACAAGACATGGCAAACAGGCTGCTTGAGCCTCAACTAATACTAATGGTATTCCTTCGTACAAAGATGGAAACAAAAAGATATCTCCTGCAGACAAAATCTCTGGAATATCTGATCTCACACCCAGAAAGTGTATATTTGATTCAATACCCTTTTCCACTGCCAAATGAACAATCTCATCCTTTAGAGGCCCATCTCCTACTAAAACTAGATGTGCGTTTGAACATTCCTTTAAAAACTCACTAAAAACTTCTATTAAAAACACGTGATTTTTTTGTTTTGAAAATCTTCCTACATGTATTATCAACGGAACATCTTTGGGTAGGTCTATTTCTTCTCGTAAAGAATTTTTATCGTTGTATACCTTTTCGAATACTGATAAATCAATCCCATTCGCAACAACCTGCGTTCGCACATCATTCCAACAATTTGGTCCATACAATGCCTCACATGCTTCTTTCGAACAACCCACAAGATGAGTTGCGTTATATAAGATGGATTTTCTCATGATCCATCTATATAAAATTCGCTTCCATGAATTTAATTTACCATCACTTGTATTATGACTATGAGCAATTCTAATTGGTACTTTATTAATTCGCCCTATAAGTAATGTCACTCCACTGAAATAATAAATATGACTATGGATAACATCGTATTTATTTGATCTTAATAGTTGATTTAGGTTGTTATAATATATTCTAACATCCCGCCCTCCTTTTTCTGATAAATGATATATACTACCCATTAAAGAAAGAATTTCATCATCATAATCACACTTTTTCATTGTACTAACAGCAAAGTCAAAATGAAATTTTTCTCTATCAATATTACGGTATACATTCATAATAAGAGTCTCAGCCCCGCCTCTGTTCATGCCTCCAAATATATGCAAAACTTTAATTGGATTGTAAGACATTTTACTCCTCCCATTTTTACATTTTACTGAAGCTTTTTAACCATCACTGACTTTAACGCTGACTGTTATATTAAATACCCGGTAAGGGTTTACTCTTTCGCTCCTCGTTGACCGTTAGGTTGCTTTACAACCGCAATGTCTCCAAAGGTAGCGTATCTTTTAGATTCTTTGAAGACAACTCGAAAAACTTTATCGCATAGAACCATCAATAACAAAGGAAACAAGCTGTACCAAAAAAGCTGACGTACCACAGACATCGATTCACCTCGGGCGATCCAAATAAACAACGAAAAGAAAGAAGCAACCATCCCTACTTTAGCTGGATGAAAGCGCAACGACTCCCAACGTAGTAATTTTGAAATTAGAAAACCCATTATAAACATTGGCAAAATACTACCAAGCCAACCAAAATTAAGATACCCCTCTGCAAAAATGGAATAACCATAACCACCGCCCATGGCGGCAAATGTAGGATTTACAGTTTGGACCAACCAGTCTGCCGCTTTGGCAGATAATGCCGGATGAACATCCCAAAAAAAATTCGGTATCAGAGTGGTCATTGCCCAAAAATATGTTCCACCATATGCAAAGGGTCGTGCTGTAGGAACTAGCTCCAATGTATATACCAATGTCTGAAGTGAACCGCCCATTTCTTTAATGGAAGCAACAAGGGGATTATCAACGTAACCTAAAGCTGTAATCCAAATACCAAAATTTAGTCTTTCGGCCCCTGAAATGTTACGCAAAGCGAATATCAGAGGAAATATTGTTAATGCACATACACCAAGAATAAAAACTAAACCAACAGGAATCTTCTTTATGGACCGATGCCATACCCACAATGTTACTATTGTATCCATCGCAAAATAACCTCTTCGCCCAATGAACAAATTGGCTAAAATTTCACTTAATAGGATAACAATTGCCAGCCATCGCAATACCCTGCTGTCGCGACTTGTTGCCAATAAGAACAAAGCGGCCGGAACTAAAAAGGCACCTAGTACTCTATCAACTGCGGCAAAGCCCGTCGGTTTATCAACTTGATAAATTGCGAAATAGCCACCACGGATGATAATTTGCAATATGTGATAATACTTATAGAACCAAAATGGGAGGGCTAAAGCTATCAGCAAGATACTTACAAATCTTACACTTGAGTATGTTAAATGTATGTAGCCAATACGTTCTCGTTTTCGCGGAGAATTAACATAACCGACTAATGCACCTAAATGTAGCCATGAAAACGAAACCAGAACAAAATAAAGACTTTGAATGATGCTAACATCGGAAAAACGATTATCAAGGATGCCTTCATCCAGTAAGCCAAAAAGATGTAACACACAATGCGAAGCATTAAAGGTAAAGCAAGCAAGAATAAATATTATATACAAGTTCAAGTAATCTTGTTGAGAACACCATCTCCACGATAGTATGATCCATACAAATTGAAATATTAAGAGACTAGAAATAACAACATTGCCGTTAGCAAATGAGCTTACCCAAGATTTATCCATTACGTAAAAAAGGCCCAAGGATAACATAGTAACTTGAGTTAATTGAAGACATATAATAATAAATTTAAAAAAGGATTCTCTTGAAAACATGGGCTTAGGGTTATCCTGTACCATTGCTTATGTCTCCTTAGCAGATATAGATTTACAATAATAATCCTCTAACTATATAACCTAGCATACCCATTTTACTCAACAGTTATATTATTTTTTTAAACTTCGTACAGCCAAACCAACAATATACATACTACCTATTAGCTGGGCGAAGTTGCTTAAGATAACTGCTAACGCAGCTCCTATAAGTCCAAGTTTTGGGATTAACAATGCCGCAGCTATTGTTGTAATAATGGTTACTATAACAAATAACGGCAACTGTGATCTAAAATACCTGGCTGCGGTCATGCCATAACCCGCAAATGATGCCATATAACTTAAAGCCGCTGCTACCATTAATAATACAAAAACATTTGTCTCTTGGGCATACTCTGGAGTATAAATCAAAGAAAGCAACATTTCCCCGCCCAAAACAGCAACCAATATACCGATAACGCCAATGATGGCTCCAATTCCAAGCAGCTTGTAAAAAAGCTTGTTATATGAAACGCTATCTTGAGATGCATAATATTTTGCCAACCTTGGACTCGCCGACTGCCCTAAAGCTCCAATAACTGTTCTTCCTGCTACCATCAAATAAGCCATAGCAGAATAAATTCCTAGCCAATATTCACCCTTATAATGCTGTATAAAATAACGGGGTATATTGGCATTGAGTGAAATAAGCATCATCACCACTCCAAGAGGTAAAGCTAACCAGGCAAGACGGTAAAGAGTTTTTATATCCCATCTCGGCCTTATTTTTATTAAACTTTGCAACCACATTCCGCATTTTTCTTTTTCGCCTAAAACCATCGCTCCATTATGGATATCATAACTTAAAAGGACAATAGCCCAAGCAGCCCCAAGCGCAAGAGCACCCCAAAATACACTGCCAGTTAAATATACTGCCACACCCAAACTAACTAATGAGAGAGGTCCCTTAATCATCATTGATATAGCTATACGATCCATGCGCTCATGTTGTTGCAATAACCCATAGAAAACATCACTGATGGATTCAAAACATTTCGCTAATCCAACCGCAGCTACCACCATTGCTGTGCTTAATTTGTATTTAGACATGGCGATAATAAAAATTATAATAATAAATGCTAACATGGTGGTAGTTAACCTTAATGCTAAATAATCGCAAAATTGATATTCACGTTTTGCATCAGTTGCCTGAACACCCCTTAGCTGTAAATTGGTTAACATAATCACGGGGGCCGTTATCGCTAACCCTAAGGAAAATTCGCCTACCATGTAAGGATTGCCAACTTTTGCCACGATTATTAACATACACCATTGACAACCCGAATAAACTACATTGCCGATAAAGGTCCAGATAAAATTATCGCGAAGCGACAAAGACTTAATCATGGTAGTTTGTTGCGATTTTGCATCCACAATTTAGAGCCTCCAAAATAATATTTTATTCCAATTCATCTTGAATACGCTCTCTCATATATCTCTCTTTTTGCATTTTTTATTTAATTACTCTCACCCCACTCTGAAAAATTTAGGGTGAGATCACATCTTTGATCTTGAATCACTCACCCCACCCTCACTCACCCCTGCCGCTGCTCCACAGCTCTATTGCCTCTTCAAGCTTAAGGGTGGCTTTGTACTTTTCAAGCTCGTCTTCGCTTAAAGACAGGCAGCGTATTTTTCGGTGAAGCATGGGTTCGACCTTGTCTATTAAATTTTGCAGGTAAGCTTTGTCGACTTTGCCTACTAAGACGAGGTCAATTATACCCGAATCCATCCCCCTTGCGTAGTCGCCCACGATGTAGGCCGAATGTATGTCGCCAAGCTTTGACAATACTTGGGGGATGAGCTGGTCAATCCCTGTGAATTTACGCACCATGCTGTGTATCTCGGGAAAAAGGGGGTGGTTGGTGTTTGCCCGATAAACTTTTGTCCTGCCTTCGTCGAAGGAATTTAAAAGCCCTGCTTCAGTGAGCCTATTTAGCTCTACCCGCACGGAATTGGTCGATTCGCCGAACTCCTCTGCAAGCTCTCGAAGGTACGATTTACTTTCTGGGTTTAAGAAAAACCTTAAAAGCAGCTTTACCCTCGTTTGAGAGGTTATTAAAGAATCAAGCTTTATGGCCAATGAATTCACCTGCACACATAGTTATTTATGAGTAAAAATACTACTCGGAAATTAGCCTGTCAAGTGGTGATCTTTAAATTCCCTCCCTTGGCACTTTTTTTCTTTTTTTGTTTTTTACGCTAATGGTCGAATATTAATAAGACTTATTATTTATGTAATAACTAAATATTCCTGGAAGGAATTATGTAATTTATATTTCAATTTGGGGTTGCATTTTTGTCCAGCCTGTGGTAAATATTTTTCTTGTGCGCACTAGCACAATTAAAAGTCCAATCAGGAGGACAAAATAATTGGAAAGGAGGTGGGCTCATGGAGTTTGAATTTTTGAGCGAGGTCATCGGTGATTTGGTGAGGCGAAGGCGAAAGGAGCTTAACCTTGCCCAGGCCGATGTATGTCGCTATGCTCATATTTCTCAGGGCCAGCTTTCCCGTATCGAAAACGGGCTTCGCATTCCTTCTCTTTCTCTTATGTTTAGGTTGTGCCGCGTGTTGAACTGTGACATAAGCATCAGCGACATATTCGATAAGTTTTCATCCAAAGATAAGAACTCAAAAAATAAGAAGAAGGGGGATGACGAAAAGAAGAAAGGCAAGGAGGGCGATAAGTCCTAAAGAATGATCCGGGCTTGGCCCGGCGGTTTTAGGTAGCGTGAGGTACATCTCACGCTACCTTTTTTTAACTATTTACACGTTAAAACACATTATAGGGAGGTTTTACAAATGAGCTCATCTAAAAATGGTGCTTTTGTGATGGTAGACTTCTGTGTAATCACCGATAAAAATCTAGACGTCTTTGACAAGATGACATACGTGGCGCTTTGCAAATTCGCCGACAGAGAGGGAAAGTGCTTCCCCAGCCAAAACACCCTCGCCGCCCTGGTGGGATGCGGCCGCTCCCGCCTTCGCAAATCGCTGGACAACCTAAAAGGGTTAAATTACCTGAGGGTGGACAGCAGGGTGCTCGACGGCAAACAGCGAAGCAATCTATACACCCTCCTGCCGCGAGAAAACCGCACCCGGGTTTCCTCAAGCGCAGAGGGGGGTCTCCAAAAAACCCACCCCGGGTCGCAGGACGGCCACATAACTATATCCAATATAACTAGATCTAAAGAACAAGATTCAGGGGAACTTCCGCAGTGCGATGCAGTCGCAGAAAAACCCCAGGACTCCCGGAAACCTGCCCTTTATCCGGGAAGAGCCAGCGAACCCCCTTCACCTTCTTTTTATAAAAATCAAAATACGCCCCCCTTAGAGCGGGAGATGAAGCATCCTCCCTATGAAGAAGTGGTCGAGTCCTTTAAGCGGCACTTTCCCGACCAAAATCCTCCCACACTAGACGAAGCAAACTGTATGTGGATGAGGGTTGCCGCCTTAGTGCACGACGAGCTTTATACCGCCCAGGGGTGGGACGACTACTTCGACGGCATCGCCAAAAGCCCCTTTTTGTCGGGGGATAACGACGTCAACTGGAGGCCGGGCGTCTTCTGGATATTGCTTACAAAAAACATCCGAAAGGTAAAGGAAGGCTTCTTTGAAAGGGGCGGAACCTGGGAACAGATCGTGGAACAAAGAATGAAGATCGCAGACTTGACGGAGGAAGATCAGAAATACGTTCGTGATCTGATTTTCAATATAAAATCGAGGGAGGCGGCCTAGCCATGGAAAGCAGGGATTTCGAGGGCTTTTTCAGCTTACTTAAGGAGGTTGCCGAGCTTTACGGGACCAGGTTGTCAAAAAATCGGGCGGAGCTTTTCTTCGAGGCCTGCAGGGAATTATCCCTTGAAAGCTTTGCCGAGGGCGTCAGAAGGCACATTCGCTGGGGGAGCTTTTTCCCCGCTCCTGCCGAGGTGTTCAAGGCCCTCTACGGCACGGATGAAGATCAGGCGACGATGGCCTGGTGCGACGTTTTGGAGGCCATCCGAAGGACGGGCGCCGAGGGACCTGTTAAATTCGCCGACTACCGCATCCACTACGCCATCGAGCGGATGGGCGGATGGGCGCACGTCGCCTGGGCCGTCGGAGAAAAGAAGAGATGGCCGATGAAGGATTTTATCTTTTGGTATGTCTTTGCCCTCAAGATAAACGTCGACGCCTGCGACGTAAAGCCCTATTTAATGGGAAACAGAGGGCTGCCCTACAAGGCCGGGCCCGAGGACATAGCAAGGATGACGCTCGAGGTGCCGGCAGGGCAGGCGCGGGGGCTTCGCAGGGTCCTTTAGGTTTCGCCTGTACGTCGGCGGGTCGAATATGTTGTGTGGCTTTTGACTGCTCCGTTGGAGCGATGTGTTTGATCTTGCAGGAAGGCTTTACTGTTTTCAGGCGTTCAGGCGCTTCGGCGACTTAGATGGCCTAAAAAATTTATAATATTCCTTTAGCTATGCGTATTGTGAAATTGTAGGGCCTACTTTATAGTAGATACATCACGAAAAGAAAGGAGGAAAAGATATGGCAGCTTATCAACCGATAGCAAGCCGTCTGACCCTGAGGCTTCAGGTAGGAGCAGACGAATGGGGAAAGCCCAAGCTAAAGAGCAAATCCATCGCAGGCGTTGATTACTCCGCCGACGCTACCGACGTGTTGACGGTGGCGCAGGCGATCGCCGGGCTTTTGCCCTACAATCTGGTCGAAGCGCAGAAGGTAGATACCGATAGGGTCGGTTAGGCAATTTAACAAATTATGACGAAAAGGAGGTGATACATGTTGGAGCCGAAAATGACCAGAAGGCTTAGGATGACCTTTGAGACGGAAGATGGCCCGTGGACTTTGTCTTTGTCCGACGTAAAAGAAGGACTGCTTCCTGAGGAAGTGGAAACGGTCATGCAGACAATAGTTGACAACAGCATATTCGGCATTCCCCCAACGGGGATCGTCAAGGCCGAGCTCGTAGAGACCGACACCACTCAGCTGGTGTAAATATAGATGTCTAAAGGCTGCCCCTTGAGGCGGCCTTTAGACGGAAAGATTAGGGGGCTTTTTAGGCTGACTTTTAAGGTATAAGTCAAAGCCCCAGGGGTTTGCCGGCAAAGTGCGCTGCGTTGCAGTTTGCGGGCGGGTCTTTGCGGGCGTGCAGCTTGTGAGGCAGACATGGAAAAAGTCAAAAGGGTTGCTTTAAAGATACCCGAAGGGGCTTTAGCTTTTTTAATTTAAGCGAAGGGAGGGAAATTTTTGGAGGAATTTCTGACGTCCACTCTTCAGACGACCTTTTCCATCGCGGTGGCAGCATACCTGCTGATCCGCATGGAAAAGCGACTCGACGAGCTGGCAATAGCGATAAACAACCTCGAAAAGGGCGTGGCAAAATACTTCGGCGAGGTGTAATTGCAGGGCTAATTTGAAATTTTGCAGACTTTCAAGGCTTTTGCAAGGTTTTTGACCGTAACTAAAAATACGCAAGCGCTGATCACGGCGCATAAATATAGATTAATATAACGAAAGGAGATCTCATGAGAGAAAAGGTTGCAGATTATATTTTGAAGGTAGAAGGAGGGTTCGTAGACAACCCGAAAGACCCCGGCGGTAGGACAAACTTCGGCATCACTGCCGCCACCCTGACCTCGGCACGAGCGAGGTTAAAAGACGCCAGGCTTCCCGAGGACGTAATAAACCTTACAAAAGAACAAGCGCTTGAGATATACGAAAAATTTTACTGGAAACCCGCAGGATGCGACCACATCCCCCGCCCCGTCGATCTAGCCGTATTTGACGGGTGCGTCAACTGCGGAGTCAGGCAGGGCGTGAAGTTCCTGCAGGAGGCTCTTAATATGCTGGGCGAAAACCTGGCCGTCGACGGCATCTTTGGTCAAAAGACCATGCAGGCTGCCTGGGAGCATGCGCTGCCTAAGACCAAAATTTTATCCGCCCTGCTTTGGCGACGCACGAAATACTACAACGACATCGTCGCCCGAAACCCCGACAGGCGGGTCTTCCTGCACGGCTGGCTCAACCGCCTAGCCCGGCTTTGGAGCTGCGCTGTGGGATGATATATATAATATATATAAGGAAGAAATTTATTTAGCCGCACCTGTTGGCTTTGGGGCCTGCCGTTTATATGATCAATATATAAGCGGTAGGCCCCGCTTTGAGCGGATCGGATCGTCGCTGGTCCTAAAATATGTTTTGGAAAACCGGTTATAGAGGGCACTAGAATCCCGATTCATCTGGTTTTGGAACTTTTGGGCGATGGAGTTACACCAGATGAAATTATAAAAAATTATTATCCCTGTTTGACCAAGGAGGACATCCTAGCCTGTATCCGTTTTGCTAACTCCTTTATAATGATAGACCCTTGCTAAACTAATAATTGCAGGCTGAGGCCTGTGCGAGTAAGGTTTTCTCCCCCGGCGGATGTTGAGGAAAGCCCTCAACGTTAAATCCAAAGGGGGTTATTTTTTGTCCGCTCAATTTTATGTAAAAATATTTGGGGTGGGATCTTTAATCTTGAAATATGCTTTAGTAATCCAACACACGATATCTCAGGATGCGATGATCTCAAGGATGAATTTTTGGCTAGCTGACACCGATGGGTTTATATAATAAGACGGAGGCGGCATTTTGAGGTCGGGTCAATTCCTTTTACAGAATGACCGACCATGAGCCACACCTCCGTCTGCTATTATTTTAACCTAATTACCTGGAGCTGTCACCCTATTATTAAATGTGAATATTCAATCTAACCAAATAACTTTTGTTGCCAATATCAGCGCCTATTGCAGGAAGCTTCATGGGGCGCTTAGAAATTTAAAGGCAACGGCACGGTTACACATCAGTAGACCTTAATATTTTAAATACCTCGTCTTTGGACGTAGCGTCAAACACGGCTTCGGCCGCGGCATCGAGTTTGGATTCGCCTCCGACGGAGCGGATCATCTTTTCGTGAGAAAATGACAAGCCGTATTTTCGGCGCAACAGTTTTATAAGCAGATCTTGTTTTCCTTTGATTGTACCTTTAGTTTCGCCTCTTTTTTTCGCCTTCTATTTTGCCCCTTTCTGCCCCTCTTTTTTTCCTTGTTTTATCAGCTTCTCTGCCAGAGACGGCATGATTTTTTCGCCTCCAAGTTCTTTTGGTATCCACTACTGCATAGCATCTTGGTCATCGTCGAGAGTGTAGAACAGGCATGAGATCAGACAGAGCCTTATTGTGTTCGCATCTTTAATTTTGAATATTGGTACTTTAAAGAACCTGTATCTTGCATTTTAAAACATTAGCTTAAAATTCAAGATTAAAGACCCGACCCTCGAGGCTCCTCGAGGATTCCCTCCCGAGATGTGTTTCGACAAACAAAGCTATAGTAAAGGGTTACTATCCTTTAGCCCTTGACAGGCAATACAGTATCTAACCCTCGGGTATTTGCTTATAAGATTACGAAGCTTCAGTGAGCATTATAGATCCTTCAAATGATGTTGTTTCATAATTCATAGGTATCCCATTAACCATACTTTCAGGGCCTCCTGAAAGTGACTTATCATATATTAAATTCCCAAATATTTTTTGAAATGTTTTTGAAAACCTTAACCCGATCGCAATAGACCAATTAAATAGCTTTGTAACTTGAATATTTTTACCATGTGCCAAGTTAATAAGTCTGGCTAGCTCAGTAATATTAACATAATCCCTATTTTGAGGAAATAGTATTCCATTCAAACGATTATCCACAACTATGCGCAGAAATTCAGATAAATTATTTATGAATAACATACTCCTCATGCTTTCAACATCAGGGAAAATAGGCAATTTATTAACTAAAATGGATAATCGTGGATAATTCCCTTTACATCCCTTTCCGTAAACAATTGGTGGTCTTAATATGGCTATTTTAAAGTCATCATCTTCTATATCAAGTAACAATTTTTCTGCTTCATATTTTGATTTCGCATAAGGGGTTTTAGGTATTGGAGGAGTTTTTGAAGTAATATATCCAGTTTCACAACCATAGACTGCCATAGTACTTAAAAATATAAATTGTTTGACTCCTTCACTCTTTGCCTTCTCTGCAATCTTCACAGATAAATCTCTATTTACTTCAAAATACTTATCAACAGCTTTTTGTTTTACATGAACAATCGCAGCAAGATGTAATACGGCATCATATCCCATGAAACACTTTTCTTTCCAAGAATCATCTCTAACGCTTATAGATTCCACTAAATAATCATTTGGAAATTGTTTTAACCATTCCTTAAAAGAATTCCCAATATAACTATTTGCCCCGGTTATTAATATCTTTTTCATTAGAATAACTCCTTTTCACATTATTGTAATAAGAGTTATTTGATAATGTTTTAGTCCCTCCCTCAACAACCCCTTCTCCTTTTATGACCGATACAACTGTCTTTAACAAACATTTTAAGTCGAACATGAAACTCATTTTTTGCACATATTCGCCATCATATCTGGCTTTTACTTCAATTGGTAGTTCATCTCTGCCGTTAACCTGTGCCCATCCAGTAAGACCAGGCCTAACGTCATTAGCTCCATATTTATCCCTTTCAGCTATCAGATCATACTGATTCCACAATGCGGGCCTAGGCCCTATAATGCTCATCTCACCTTTTATAATGTTGAATAGCTGTGGTAATTCATCTAAACTAGTTTTCCTTAAAATTTTACCCATCCTTGTGATCCATTGATCCGGATTTTCCAATAAATGTGTCGGCACGTCCTTTGGGGAATCTATCCTCATCGTTCTGAATTTAAGCATATAGAAATGAGTTTTGTGCATACCTATTCGTTTTTGCTTGAATAAAACAGGACCCTCAGAATCAAGTTTTATTAAAATGGCTATTAATAATAAAAACGGCGAAAAGATGACTATTGCAATGAATGAAAGTATAAAGTCAATGATTCTTTTAATATATTTTCTATACATGGTTTATCCACCCAACGTTTTGTATATTGTCAACTATATTGCTCTGCGCACTCATCTTCTTCCTTCCTTAATATAGGGTACACCAAGATATTCGGGAACCCTGAATTCCTTTCTCGATATCGTCGCTAATATAGTTAGGATGTATGGTATGGCGATTATAAATTCGTTTGGGATGGCTTTGAAGCCCCATGTCTGTATTACGATAGAAAAAGCGTCGGCTAAGCTGAAGATCAGCCCGCCGATGGCATCGCCTATCGGGTTCCAGTTTCCAAGGAAACATATCGCAAAGGCGATCCATCCCCTACCGCCAATTATATCCCCAGTAAATAATCCTAAAAACCCTATCGAGTAAAATGCGCCAGCCAAGCCACATAGAATGCTGGAACACAACACTGCCTTAAACCTAACGGAATCAACGTTTATGCCAGCTGCGTCCACAGCCTCGGGATTAGCGCCCGTCGAGCGAATCACCAACCCTGTTTTGGTTTTAAATAAAAGCCAATATATTGCGGGGTCGGATCTTTAATCTTGAATTTTAGTTTAACAGCTTAACGATGCTGCCAAAATGCTTAACTGTTTTTGTATGTAAATGCTAATGACCTAATTTAGACTGAAGATTAAGTTACCTTTATTTATTCTACACCCCTTTGTCCATGTTTATTTTGCCATAAACAATTTTGCTATAAACATCTTTGCCTTCCTTTTCAATCAATAATTAATATCCTCTCTTTTAACCAGGCTTTCCATGAAGGCAATAAAGACACTTGATGTGGGAAAAGCAGAGGATCGGACTATTGTTTCCGTCCAGTTTGAGTATACTATGAATGTAAGGAAAGTAAGGATTTCATTAATCAGAAGAGAGGGATAAGATATGGAGATCGCAAAGATCACCTCAAAGGGGCAGATTACCATTCCTATCGATATACGCCGCAAATTGGGGGTCAAGGAGGGCGACAAGATCTTATTTGTCGAGGAAGCAGGAAAGGTATACATTCTTAATGCATCGATGGAGGCCCTAAGGAAGACACAGGCTGCTTTTGCCGGTGAGGCTCAACGCGTTGGATTAAATGACGAAAGCGACGTAGTCGCCATGATAAAAGAACTTCGCCGCGAAAGAAAGGAAAAATAGCATGAGAATTATGTTGGATACAAAAGTGCCTGTATCGTTGCTTTTGTTTCCTAATCCGCAAATAAATGAAATGATGGAGAATATATTCGCAGATCACAAGTTAGTGTTATCGTCTTAAGGTCTGGGGTACTATCCACTCTCAGCTGGAGGTGTTTTGTAAAGGCAGGATCTGAAAGATGCCCTATGTCAGATAAAATGCATAGCCTAAAAATATGGCTATGCCTGACTATCTGTTATTTGGTATCATTAAAATGGTCCGGAGTTGGAGGAGCATCACATCATATGCGTGGAAGAGCTTTCAAGAAACCAGAGCGTCAGAAACATCGCTTCCACCTTTGACGTGGACGAAAGCACCTTGAGATACAGGCTCGGAAGGAAGCGGACCGACGTGTAAACGCTAACATAAAACTGGACCAAAGGTGGCTCACTTTTACGTGAGCACTATTGCCATTTTAGCATAGCCAAAAAAGATCACTTCAAGCTTAATCACTTTATTGTGCTTGCTGCTGCTTCTTTCAGTAG
Organism: Acetomicrobium thermoterrenum DSM 13490; assembly: GCF_900107215.1. NCBI lineage: Bacteria > Thermotogati > Synergistota > Synergistia > Synergistales > Acetomicrobiaceae > Acetomicrobium > Acetomicrobium thermoterrenum. The sequence goes on from NZ_FNPD01000005.1 coordinate 81,149, forward strand.
GCTTTGCTCAGAGGTTCCTTAGAAGCTTAGAAGAGTGGTAGTAAAAAAACGGAGGGAGGTAAAGCGATGTCACCGTGTTTGTTTTCAACATATTCACAAAACGAGAATAGGGTAACATCAACATTCCTTGCGGTGTTAAGTTCTTTATCTTTGAATTTGATGCAACAAATAATTGGGGCAATGATTGGCGATGAGGTGGAATTGATTAGATTCACCAACCAGCCTGCTAGCAAGAGACAACAGAACCACTCAGTACCAGATGCAATGATATCTGGGGATTTTAAGATACTAATCGAGACGAAACTACAACAAAATGCCGTGGATGAAGATCAAATCAGGAAGCATCAAAAACAACTAGAAGATAGAAAAAATGCATACCTAGTTATATTAACTCCAGACCCAACGTGTCCTGGTGTTGTGGAAAATATATCGAAAGAAGACCCTAGAGTAGTGTGGTGTTCGTTTAACCAGATAAATCATATTATCGATAACTTCTTTGAAAACGGTTCTGAGGTAATTTCTGAAAAGGACGCCTTTTTGCTGAAAAATTTCCAAATGTTCCTAGATCATGAGAATCTTTTAAGTCAGCCCAAGGTTTTGATCGTTCCCATAAGTCAGCTCAAGGTTTTGATCGTTCCTGCGAGGTTTGCCTGGTCTCATTATTTAAAGACTTCGTCTTACGTCTGTCAGCCAAATCGGACTTTTCAAAAAACAACATACATCGCGTTTTACAACAGGGGCAAAATTATGCGAAAGGTTCCCAAAATTCTGAAAGCAGTAAATGAAGTGGTATTTTGGGAAGAAGGCAATTTCGAAGTATTGTCCAATGATTGGAGTCAGAGTGACGAAGAAAAATTCGGCGAAAAAATGAAAGAAGTTGTTAAAAAGTCAATTGGTTCGAGCTTGTATAATGTAGGAGAAAGTCACAAAGTATTATTATTAACAGGTCCCGAAGAAGAAGAAACAATTTGTATTAATAAAGAAATCCCGAATGATAGTGTAGACAAAAACGGTGCACCGACTGCGTTTGTACAAAGGCAAAGGTACACATCGGTGGAAAAGCTATTGAGAGCTGAAAAAACAAGTGATTTGTAAAAATATTTGGTGTCTACCATTATAAAACCACTAAATGAACGGTAGGCCCCGCAATCGAAAGGATCAGCCTTTCTGTTCCTCCAACTTATTTAGAAAGGCCATTACATACGAAAGAAATTTGCTGAAATCGTCCAATTCATAGTGGATTGTACGGTAAACTAGCTTGCTATCAACTTCCCAATATACATGGACGATGATGTTGCGCATTGCGCATATACGAGCCAGTTTGTCGGCAAAACCTTTAGGGATGACATTTAGCGAGGCAAGTGTTTTGAAGATATCTGCATAGGTCTTTGGCGCCTTAAAATTGCCCTTAAACTGATGCAATGAAAGCAAACGATTGCCTATGTTTATACACGTCTCGATTGCGATTTGTAAGTAACGTTCCGTCGCTGCCTGTAAAGTTTCATCTTTTAGATATTCCTCTATAGGCTTTTGTCGAATCTTTTCAAGGCGACTTATGTATTCCTGTAACAATTCAATTTGGTTCATTAATTTAATATCCATTGAAGGCTCCTCCGAATCACCTATGAGTCTCTTGTAATACTCCCGCAGAATCGGATAAAAGTCTAGGTAAGCGCCCAAAACCTTAGCCTGAAAATCTACCAAGGCTTGAGGATCGTAAAGGACCAGGATGACTTTATCTTCTATTGCGCTAAATTGCAGGGTTAACGGTGCAACACTTAGATTTACTAAGTCAAAGTCATCCGTGTGCATCAGCCGAGAGAGATCGAGGTAAAGATTTGAATGAATCTTAAACATTTCCCATTCGCTTAAACCTTCACGGTACAAAACTGCCAGGTCGATATCGCTCAAAGGCGTGACCTCATCTCGACTCGCAGAGCCGAACAAAAGCAGGGCTGCAACCTCTTTCCTGTAGGGCATTAGCGCATCCGGGGCCCTTTGAAGCTGTTTTAATATGAAATCAAAATCAAGCGGTCTTTCGCTCAAGCGCATTTGTTTAACTCCTTTTTTAAATTATGATCGCCGAGCAACCTTCGTGATGGTGTCTTGGTCTACGTCGATAGTATAAGACAGGCATGAGATCCGACGGAGCCTTATTGTGTCCACACCTTTAATCTTGAATATTGGTACTCTAAAGAACCTATATCTTGCATTTCAAAACATTAGCTAAAAAATTCAAGATTAAAGACCTGACCCTCGAGGTTTGATATTAGCTAAAAAATTCAAGATTAAAGATCTGACCCTCGAGGTTTGATGATTTGTCCTATCTGGTTTAATGTCTTGTATTTTAGCATATCGCAATGCTCACTGGAAATGTAGGATTCACAGCGCACTACCAACACGGGCTGCGTGTTTGAGGCGCGCACCAAGACCCAACCGTCGTTCAAGTGAGCTCGAACGCCGTCGATGGTTATGACCTCCTGCACGTCGGGCCAGGCGGATATGGCCTCTCGAACTTGGCTAACTACGCCTTCCTTTTCGTCGTCAGGACAGGCTATGCGAATTTCGGGGGTCGCAAAAGTCGCAGGAAGATCAGCAAATAATCTCGAAAAGGTGACGCTTGGGTCGCCAAGCTTTGCATAGGCAAAGCATTCAACCAACCTACAGGCGGCGTATATGGCGTCATCATAGCCGAAGTAACGGTCTGCAAAGAACATGTGTCCGCTCATCTCCCCGGCAAGGAGCGCACCGGTTTCTTTCATCTTCGCCTTTATGAGGGAATGGCCCGTCTTCCACATCAAAGGTTTCCCTCCGGCCCTTTCTATGGCCTCAAACACTGCCTTGGAGCATTTGACCTCTCCTATGATGACGGCGCCCGGGTTTTGCTCAAGTATCTTTTTTGCGTAAAGGTAAAGCAATTTATCGCCTCGAACGACGTTGCCCTTTTCGTCGACTACGCCTATCCTGTCGCCGTCGCCGTCGAAGGCAATGCCGAAATCTGCCTTCCTGCTTACGACTTCATTCTTTAGGTCCTTCAAGGTATCTTCGACTGTGGGGTCAGGGTGATGGTTGGGAAAGCTGCCATCAGGCTTTATATATAATCCAAGGACTTCACAGCCCAGCGATTCGAGCACATCTTTCGCGATAGGCCCGGCTGTGCCGTTTCCTCCGTCGATGACGACCTTTGGCGTCGCCCGTGCTATTACCTTCCCATCTGTACGCGACAGAAGTTCCTTTTTATATGACGTTACTATGTCTTCTTCTGATATTTCAGGCGCCAGTCCCGGAGCGGCCTTTTCGTATCGCAGGGCAAGCTCGCCAAGTTTTTTAAGTTCCTCGCCATAAAGGGTGTCGCTTCCCAGACATATCTTAAAGCCGTCGTATTCCGGCGGGTTATGGCTTCCCGTCACGGCTATGCCGCCGGCCACATCTAAAGCACAAGTTGCGTAATATACGATAGGGGTGGTCACCATGCCCAAGTACAAAGGATGAAGCCCTCCATCCGAAAGGCCATGGCATAAAGCTTTTGCCAGGCTAAATGAGGCCGTGCGGCAGTCGTGGCCCACGGCCACAGTGGTTTCGTCGTATATACGGTGACATTTTAATCTTGCGTAATCCGCGTAGGCCCTGCCGAGGTAGTAAGAAAGCTTTGGGGTTAGCTCCTCACCTACAATCCCCCTGATGTCGTATTCCCGTATTACTGCAGATAGCACTTGGGATAGGTCTTTAGTCATCAGCGTCACTCCGTCCTTTTGTAGTCGTCTTCTATCCTAATTATGTCGTCCTCACCGACGTATTCGCCATTTTGGACCTCGATTATTTCAAGTGGGATCTTGCCGGGGTTTACCAGGCGATGGGGCGTGCTTTTGGGTATAAAGGTACTTTCTCCTTCGTGTACGTAAATTTCTTTGCCTCCAACGACAGCTAGGGCTGTGCCCCGCACCACTACCCAGTGCTCGGTCCTGTGATGGTGATACTGCAGGCTGAGCCTGGAGCCCGGATTTATGACGATGTGTTTTATCTTAAACCTGTCTCCCTGGTGCAGTATCTGATACGTCCCCCAGGGTCGGGCGTTTATTGGTGCCTCGGTGGTCTCGCGGCGGCCCTGATCTTTCAGGTAATTTACGACGTCACGGACGGCCTGAGAAGAGCCTCTTTTTGCGACGAGCAAGGCATCCGGAGTATCCGCTATGATCAAGTCATTTACGTCAAGGCCTACGACCAGACGGCCGTTTGCGTATATCAAGTTGTTTTTGCCGCCTATGGTGTGAACGTCTCCTTTTTTGACGTTTCCGCCTTCATCTTTTTCCATGGTCTCATACAAGGCGTCCCAGGAGCCAATATCAGACCAGCCGCAATCTAAGGGCACTACTGCAACGTCTTTTTCCTTTTCCATGACGGCGTAGTCTATGGAAATTGAAGGCAGGTCTTCAAAGCTTGAAATTAAGCTTTTGTAACCTTCAGAGGCAGGCTCGCCTATTTGTGGGATGTCGCTTTTTAAGGCTTCCATCATCCTTTTTGCCTTAAACAGAAAAAACCCACCGTTCCAGAGGTAATTTCCTCTTTCAAGGTATGTTTTAGCTTTTTCCTCGTCGGGCTTTTCGACGAACCTGGAAACGATCTTATAAGGTAGCCCCTTGGACCTTTCTTCGTCTATCTCTATGTAGCCAAAGCCCGTATCGGCCCTGGTGGGCTTAACGCCAAATACAACTATATGACCCTCACTGGCTGCCTGGCGTCCCGAATTTATGGCCTCCTTAAAGGCCTCGTCGTCTTTTACTATGTGGTCGCTCGGCGATACGAAGATCAGGTCTTCAGGGTCTGCGCCACTTTTTAGCAAATATGCCAGCCCAAGAGCAATGGCAGGGCAGGTATTTTTTGCCATTGGTTCTGCTATTATGGGATCGTGGTCGAACTTTACGACCGTCTTCATCTGATGGCGTAAAAGTGCGCTGCACTGGTCAGAAGCGACGATATAAAGGTTGGAAGGCTGCGCTATCTTTGTCATTCTTCTCACCGTTTGCTGAAACAGGCTTTCTTCGCCTGCCAGGGACAAAAACTGCTTGGGCAGCTCCTCCCGCGACCAAGGCCACAGGCGAGTGCCGCTTCCGCCGGCGAGGATCAAGATATAAAGATTATTCATTTGTTGTGACCACCTCCAAAGCTAGTAGGCGCCCTTGCCAAAAAGGGCTACCGGAACGGTGCGGGCAAGGATGTAAAGATCAAGCCATACGGACCAGTTGCGGACGTAGTACGCGTCCAATGCGACACGCTCTTCATAAGAGACATCGTTGCGTCCCGACACTTGCCACAATCCAGTTATTCCAGGCTTAACTTTAGTATAAAGGGAATAGTATTTTCCGTATTTTTCTATCTCATTTTGAACGATTGGCCTTGGGCCCACTACGCTCATCTCTCCTTTGATGACGTTAAAGATCTGAGGCAATTCGTCAAGGCTTGTCTTTCTTAAGAACTTGCCGACGCGGGTCACTCGTGGGTCGTCTCGCAATTTTTGGTCTCTGTCCCACTCTTCCTTAAGCTCCGGATGCCTTGCTAAATATTCTTTTAAAACGACATCGGCATTTTCGACCATGGTCCTGAACTTCCATGCTTTGAAGGGCTTGCCGTCTTTGCCGTATCTCGTTTGCCTGTAAAACACGGGGCCCTTTGAATCGAGCTTTATAAACAGTGCAATAAAAGGTATAAGAAGTGCAGAAACCACAAGGGCAACTGCCGCTACGATCGCATCCACAATGGCCTTGGCAATTTTTGGGCCTAAACGCAAAAGCTGCTGGCGCACCTCCAAGCCCAATATGCCTCCAAAGTCCCTCGGCAAGACGCCAAGGCTTGCAAAGCCAAAAAGGTCGGGGATGTAGATGACATGGTGAAAATACGAGGCGTTTTCTTCCCAAACTTGAAGCAACCTTTCCCTGTCTAAACCCGGCATGGCCATTATCGCCCATCTTATATTGCACTGTTTGGCAAGATGGGGGGCAAGCTCCAAGCTTCCCATCACTGTCACGCCTTCAATATATTTGCCGTGTTTTTCGACGTCGTCATCTAAGATTGCCATGGGCTTTATGCCCAGTGCTTTCGTATTTTTTAATATCTTAACGATTTCAGCTCCGGTCTTGGCGGCACCCATAACGACAGCAGAAACTCCCCACCAGCTTTTATCGCCAAAAAGATATCGAACAACTGCTCGTGCTAAGGGCACAAATAAAAGGGCCAGAACCCAAGCGATGAAAAATATGGCACGGGAATAGATGAAACCAACACGCGAAAGAAATATCCAAACGGAAAGTATGGTAAAAACCATAGATGTCGCGATACATGTCCGGCGCAGCTCCTCGACGGCCGTAATGCCAACGCCGGGATAAAGCCCTGAGACTAGATATGCCAGTGCAAACAAAAAAATTGCCGGCCACAGCTCGATGTAAGCTCTAGTCACAAGTGCGCTTGGCGGAAGTATGAATTCTGGTGCCCATTTTCTCAAAAAATATGCAAGCAACACGGCAAAAAATATCGCCGCAAGGTCGCTTAAGCAGTAAAACCCGGACATGATCCAGGATTCAGCCAAAGACATTTTGTCGCTTATTTTATAATCAGCTATTGCTTCGATATCGACATCTTGCAACATCACAGCCCCCTTTTTCATAATCATTGGGACTTAAACTTCTTCCAGGCATCGTTAACAAAGCTCATAAACTCCCTTTTAAAGCGATCCTTTGAAAAACGCAGGGACTTTTCTCGTATCTTTGCAGGAATAAAGCTATCCTTCATATCTTCAAACCTATGTACCGCTTCGATGATGCTTGGTGTGGTTTGAGCGTCAAAAAATAGGCCTGTCTCGCCTTCGGTTACACTCTCAAGCGCACCGCCTTTGCCGTAAGCTATAACGGGTGTGCCGCAGGCTTGTGCTTCTATGGGCACGATGCCGAAGTCCTCCTCGGCTGCAAAGACAAAGGCTTTGGCTCGCTGCATGTAATCTCTAAGCACCTCAAAGGGTTGATATCCCAAAAGTTCGACGTTTGCCCCCGATTTAGATTTTACCTTATCGAAATCCGGGCCGTCACCTATGATGTAAAGGCGTTTATCAGGCATGAGAGAAAATGCGTTAGCTATCAGGTCAATCTTCTTGTAGGGAACCATGCGAGAAGCAGTTAGGAAAAAGTCCTCTTTTTGTTCGCAGAGCGTGAAGGAATCTATATCAACAGGAGGATATATTACCGTCGCTTCCCTGCGGTATACCTTCCAAATCCTTCTAGCGATGAAGCGGGAATTGGCGAGAAAATGATCGACTCCATTGGCAGTCCTCAAATCCCACATCCGAAGCTTATGAAGCTCTCTTTTTGCAAGCCAACCCTTCAAGCCGCGATCAAGGCCTGTCTCTTTTAAATACTGATGCTGAAGATCCCAGGCATACCGCATTGGAGAGTGGACATAACTTATATGAAGCTGATCGGGCCCGGTTATGGCGCCCTTTGCCACGGCATGTGAGCTTGAGATGACTATATTGTAGCCTGAAAGGTCAAACTGCTCCACCGCCAAAGGCATAAAGGGCAGGTAAGCCCTGTATTTCTTTTTGGCAAGGGGAAGCTTTTGTATAAAAGATGTCTTCACAGCCTTATCCTTTAAAAAGCCTCGTTCATTCTGTGGAACAAAGTCCACAATGGCGAAAAGATCCGCCTCGGGAAAGCAATTTATGATCTCTTCTAGCAACCGTTCTGCTCCTGCATACGTGACAAGCCAATCATGAACAATGGCAACTTTAATCAATGTGTATGTTCCCTCCAAACTGACCATCACAAGTTGCAGCTTCCTTGAGCACACTCCATGTAACTTCTGCAGTTCTATCCCAACTAAATAGCTTAGCACGAGCAAGGCCCTTTTGCGACAGCTCTTTTCGCAAATTGTTATCTTCCACCAGACGCTTAATGCCTTCAGCTATTGCATCTATATCATAGGGATCAACAGTTAGTGCAGCATCACCGACTACCTCCGGAATAGATGTCACGTTAGATGTCAACACCGGCGTACCACAGGCCATTGCCTCAAGAGGGGGAAGGCCAAAGCCTTCATACAAAGATACGTATACTAATGCAATAGCACCAGAATATAATGTAGGAAGATATTCGTCTGGAACATATCCGGGCATGCACACTTTTGGAGGTAGTTTATCAAGCGAAGTGTTTTTAAAAATTATATCCTTTCCTTTAGCTCCGGCCACCACTAACCAAACGTCTCGAGGCAAACGCGAGCATATAGTGCTCCATGCTTCAAGTAACCTCTGCAGGTTTTTTCGAGGCTCAATGGTCGCCACTGTAAGAATATATCTAAAATCTGCAATTCCGAGTGCATCCTTAACTTGGTCTATTTCCTCAAAAGATTTAGGTCGAAAACGTTCATCTATGCCATTGTAAATGACAATAACTTTATTAGGTTTCAATGATGCAACATCACAAATCCTACTTTTTGTAAACTCAGATACAGCAATGACCTTTTGCGCCTTATGAACCAAACGAGGGATCAAAAATTGATACCATCTTGCAAACATAGGATTCAGCCACTCGGGGTGATCTAACGGTGTAATATCGTGAATTGTTACAACTTGTCTCTCCACTATTAGTGGTCCTGTATTGGATGGACTAAAAAGCAAATTCCCCTTTAATCTTGTAGGTAAGACAAACTGTTCCCAAATATGGCCAGCAATTCCGTGCAAGGGTTTCTTAGGTGCAATAGGTTGTAATTCGCTTTGCAGTCTATCCAGTAATTCTAGAGTATATCTTTGAACCCCTGACAAAGACGAGGAAAGTACCCGAGTATTTATACAAATCTTGTTCAAAAAAGTCATCACCTCAAAATTTTATTTATTGTGTTATGATAATAACATTTGTCGATTGTTACATAAGTAATTATAGATGTCCACAAGGGAGGAAAACTAATGTCAGGGATTGAGATACAATGAGCTATTAACAAAGTCAAGAGAGACCAATAAGTATATTTACATATATTACTATATTTATCACAATGTATCTTTATTATTCCTCTGATAACGCTATATATTAGCATAATGAATGATGTAACACCTATGATTCCGATTGTGCTTAAAAGTGTAGTTATTAAACTAGAAGAACGATTCGACCCCAAACCAGCTCCTAGGCCATAAGTAGATACGAAAATTTTTATGGCATAGATATCGGCAGCAGTTCTATGGACAAAAGAATCAGATTCTGTATCTTTAATTAAAGCTGAAGAAAACAGTTTGCCAATAACAGAAAAAATACCTTCATTTAGTGTATAGCCAGTATGGATATCGTCAACATTAATATTTGAATGTTTATAGGAAATTGTAATGCAAAGAATACTTATAAATATAATAATAATAACACCAATGAAGTAATTATGCCATTTTTTAGTGTATATGCTCTTTCGACTTCTATGGAAAGGTTTATATTTGAATAGCAATATAATATTTCCAATCAGTAAGCTTAAATAACCCGTCGTAGAAAATGTCCATATTAATAAATAAAATATTACAAGCGGTAATATAAGTAAGAAAATTTGCTTATTTATACTTAACGAATTTATCAAATACACTGACAACAAACCTACTTCAATTGATGCCAAATAAGCTCCAGCAAATGATGGTTCTGAAAAAGAACTTACAAGCCGCCGAATGGGCCCAATGTACTGATTATATCCCTGATAATAAGAAATATTATTATTAAATATATTATATGGAAATTGGAGAATCAAATATGAGGATAATACTTGCCATATGCCCAAAAAGCACACTATTATGATGGCTATTTTTATACCAATTGTAACATAGTAAAGAGAACGGTTTTCATCAATAAGAAAAGCATATATTATAACAGCCATGTTTAAGGTTAAGTAAATTGCTTGCGCTAAATTACTAAAAGTCCACTCAAGGGTTGCATGATGTTTATATTGTAAATCAAGTCCCAATCTAGGATTATATACTTCCACCCCTTGGAACAAATATGGTAACAAAAAAGCAGATATCACAGACCACATCCAAAATACTAAAAGTATATATGTAAAATATTTCATATTGGAATTGATAACCAGTAAATTACGGTGACTAAGTAATATATTTAATAATCTTAACAATATACATATAGCTATGAAGTAATATGGAGATAAGCCATATTGAAAATTATTGATAGATCCATTCAACACAGAAGATGCATGTAACACTGATACTGATATTAACAGAGTAATCAAATACTGGGGCTTGAATATCAATACAATAAAGGCTAGTGGAATAATCAAGTATCCAATATAGGTAATATTAATAGATATATTCATTATATTAACACCTCACAAAACAAATACAATATATCAAAATAGATCATGTAAACTTCCAATTAGCAAATAGACATATTTTCTTAAACGCGGTTGTAATAATACATAAAATATCCAATATAAGCAAGATATAGTAGCTATAGAAATAAAATGAACAATATGCGAAAGTCCAATAAGCTTTTGACTAATAAATATATATGTTACAATGTAGAATAGGGAACCTACCGTTAGTGATAAAAAAGTGTCCTTTAACTCTTTATATAAGTTTAAAGCATATGTTGTAAATAACCATAAAACTATAAAATTTACACTAAGGCCCAATCCCAAAACCACAGGACCAAAGTTTTTATATAATAATAGCTTTATTCCTACATCAACCAATATTGAAATGCTAGTATATATTAGCACTTCTGTATTTCGCAACTGTGAATTCAACACTCTTATAAAATAATACGATAACACTTGAGCCCACATGCCTATCGAAAAGCCTAGCAATATCTCTGAAGTTACTTCTACTGATTCTTGATCAAATGCTCCTCTAGCGTATAGGATATGAACAATATCAACATTGTTGCATGCTATGAAAAGGGAAATCGGAATCATAAAAATCAAAACGATATTAGCTATCTGTCCCACCTTTTGGCGAACTAAATCTGGGTCCAAACCACTTAAAGCAGATAGTCCCACCATGCCCAAAGGCGCAGCAACTAAAATCACTCCAGTTTCCGTGACAAATTTTGCGTAATCAACGGCAGCGATAGCCGTACTCCCAATTAAGGATGCAACGATCCTTTCAATTGCTATATTCCCCTGAATCAAAAGGGGAACGATAAGGACAGGTCGTACACTCTTCCAAAAGGCCCTAAAAGTTTCTATTGCCAAGTGTCGTGACAAGGTTGCTTTAAAATGCAACAAACCAAGATTATATAAACTAGATAAAAGCCACAGTAAATAAAATAAGTATGCAAAAACAAACCCCCAGGCTAAAAATAAGGGATTTTTAAAGTAAATCGCAAGTAGTGAACCAGAAATTAATCCAACGCTTTGTATGGTAGAACGTAAAGAAGCAGTCAAATACCTATCATGGGCCATTTCCAGATAGGCCATAAGCATTCCCAGTATATATAAAGGAACAGCCAATGCCATGACGTGAAGCATGGAAGCCGTTAAGGCTTTGCTTGTATCATCCATACCTGGAGCCAGTGTCTTAACCCACCAAGAAGATCCCAAGTAAAGAAACAAAAAAATGATCCCTGCAAGCAACAGAAAGAGCATCACAGTAACGGTTAAAAAAGCCCTAGCCTTTTTTGGATCTTCTTTAGCATACCTGACATATAGCGGGACAAAACCGGCTTCCAAGCTATTCGTCAAAAAAAATTCTATCGGCATGAGCATAGCGGTTTGTGCAACGCGATAGGCTGCCACATAAGTTCCCGTGCCAAAAAGTGCTGCCATTAGAATTTCTCTTAAAAAACCAATGAATTTACCAATAACACTACCAGAAGAAAGCACTAAAAATGCCCTAAACAAAAACGCAACCTCCTATAGCGACGGGACATGGGTTTTAATAAAATCAAACATATGAACCCTTTACCGTGCTTTCGTATACTTTATAAGTTTGCAGAGCTGTATTACTCCACGTAAACTTTGCTGCTTGTGTTAAACCCGCGGATCTCAAACTTAATGCCAAATGTTCGTCAATTAATATTTGGTATATAGCATCAGCAATTTCCTCAGCAGAGTTTGGGTCTACTAAAATAGCAGCATCTCCTACGACCTCAGGTAAAGAAGAAACGTTGGATGTCACAACAGGTGTGCCACAGGCCATAGCCTCAAGGGGAGGCAAACCGAATCCCTCCCATAGAGAAGGAAAGACAAAAACGTCAGCTCCCGAATACAGGAAGGGCAATTCTTCTTGAGGCAAATATCCCAGAAAGCGGATCTTGTTTCTGATGGGTTTGTCGAGATTTTGATATTTCACTTCAAAGGCTTTATTTTTCCATCCCCTTCCTCCCCCAAAGATCAAATCCGGTGCCTGTTCCACTCCCATCTTTTTACACAAGATCGAGTAAGCATCGAGCAATCTAGCCGTGTTTTTTCTCGGCTCCAACGTTCCCAAGAATAAGATATATCGTCCTAATGAATGTTTTTGCTTGAAAGCATTTAACGAATGTATATCTGCTATAGGTCTATAAATATCATGATTCACGCCGAGGGGTATAACTACTATTTTTTTTTCAGGATACTTATAAAAATCAACAATATCTTTTTTAGTGCTAAATGACGGAACGATAATCCGATCTGCAATATCCAAAGAAAATCGCAGACAAGCTTTTAATGTGATATAGCTTTTGAGTTCTATTGTTCTTGGGAATCGAAGAAAGGCTAGATCGTGAACGGTCGAAACTGTTTTGGCTCCTCTAATTGGAAAGGCTGTAAAATTGGTAAAATGAGCCACATCTACCGCGGCCATCAGTGGTCGAGAAACTTTCTCACCAAAGCACTTAGATAAGAGCAAGAGAGAAACCTTAGGCAAAGGAGCATAAAAATGATAATGCGTTTTTGGCCTTTCTTTCCACCCAAGCGGTAGATCGGGCTTCCTAGATTTTAGACTAAAAGAAAACAATGAAAACTCATCTTCTGGGATATTAATAAACTCTTCCAACAAATGATAACAATACCATCCAATGCCTGTTTTTTTCTTTAGCAGCGGAGAGCAGTCAAAGGCGATCTTCACGACAACACCTCACCAATCTTCAATTTATTAGGGTCATTTGTAACTTGACCTCGAACACTAATAAATATAATATATTTGGCAGTTTTATACACCAATACAACGTAAAAGACACGACACGCTTTAATTCTCAATTGTTCTTATTACTAAATTGGGGTGAAAAAATATTAAAGGTTTTTTTTGGACTGTCATTACCTTTTTTATCCTAGTTCAACTTTTTTTTCAACAGCAAATTTACGCTATGTCTCCGTCCAATGGAGGCATTACGGGTCTTTGGGAGTACCCGACCGCCGAAATCTTGGATGACGGGCAAGGAAGGTTCGGCTACACCGATGCAAACCCTTACATCACATATTACCTCGCATTGGGTTACCTTCCGAACGTTGAGCTCAACTTTCGAATCACTCACGTCAGTAATGTCCCCCTGAACTTGGAAAAGTATCCTCGATTTGGCAGTTATAAGGACCATGAGTTTGACGTCAAATACCTTCTTTTGCCTCAGGAAGGCATCAGGCCGGCCATAGCAGCGGGCATCATGGACATTAGCACGACAGAGCACTTCAAGTCATATTATGTAGTTGGTACTTACAGGGTAGGCCAATTTGCTCTCACTGGGGGTTGGGGCTCCGATCGCATGGGAGGCGTCTTTGGGGGGATATCTTGGCAGCCCTATGATTGGCTCGAACTAAAGGGCGAATACGGATCTATGGACTACAGTGACGACATATTTAGCGGGAAACGCCCCATAATAGAAGTCGAAGCCGATTACAACTACGGAGCTATCATTAAAACCTCTTGGGCCGATGTAAGCGTGAGCTATCAAAGGGGTGACGAGTTATGCATTGCTATTTATCGTCCCTTTGATTTGCATGACCGCCCGATCTTCGGCAATAAGAAACGACCCTATCGAGATGCTCCTTTAGATAATCTAAAATCATGGACAGAAGTCGATACACTAGATCTAGTAAGCGAGCTTTCCGTGGCCATTCCAAACCGTTTAGGCGTTAGGAATGTAGAGATAAAAGCCGACAAAGCAAATAAAAATTTATTAATAAGCTATGAAAATGTTGGATACAGCTCGGAAGCCGAAGCTATGGCAAGGGTCTTGTATCTGGCCTCACACATGATACCCTGGGATACCAATACTTTGGTGCTAAGAGCCTGCGTTCGGGGAAAACCCGTGACCAACGTCGAAATTCCAGGTGAACACTGCGCGCTCTTGAGGTTAAACGCGCTTAGAAAGGAATATTCTCAAGAGGCGTTGGCTTACTGGGCAAACCCGTCCTCGAAAGAAGGCAATGACGAAACTTGGAATTACACCTCTGACCCGACTGCCCAGGATAAAGACGAACATACCTACAAAGCTTACGTTGCATACGAACCCAGGATTTTACGGTCAGACTACGAAGATTACGATGCTCGCTGGAGCGTCGACGTGGCTTATGAATGGAACTCCACCCATGGCCAGGGAGGTGTCTTTGACGTTCGCATCCCCGTAAAAAGACATGGCAAGGAAGAAGACTTCGCATATGAACCATGGACCAACGAAAAGACAAGAATATGGCAGGCAGTGTTTAGCAACATGGAGCGTATTGATAAGAACACTTTCGAGCTTTACGAAGCCGGATGGCTTGACGCCCTTTGGTTTGGCGGAAATTATTGGAGGCGGACTTATTTCGATAATGGTCGTTATTTCACAGGGATAAGGCTTGGATTAGTCCACGAACGAGACCCCGAGGACTTTGCATCCTTTGCAGATGACCCTATCTGTCTGTATCATGACGGATGTGAGAACATCGACTTGGAAAACGATGGCTGGATGGGAGCTGCTTTGTTTCAGGTTGGATATCACGAACCTCGCTACGATTTGGATCTTATGGCCGAAGTGGGAAAGTTTGTCGACGATGACGATACAGGCTTTAAATTGTCGATGATGAGACATTGGGACGATGTTGGAGTTGGTTTTTACGTAACACGAGCCGACACATTGAGAGCAGGCAAGGATTATTCTTTCGTCGGAGTTGAACTAGAAATACCAACAAACATATTTTTTGGATCCGACACGAATTATATATGGAATCAGGATATAATAATGACAGGCGGCTGGCCTTACTATACTGGCAGAGTGCCATGGCATTGGAAAGATCCCGATTTAATGTGGGGACAGTTGAATCCCGATAAATTGATTAAAAATTTATACGAACGACTAGAGCAAGGCCAAAGCATGGCCAAAGAGATGAAATACTCGATGCAAGAGGGAGGAAATACGTATGTACCATAGGATGTGGAAGTTTGCATTTATCTGGTCTTTAGTTTTTATTACACTTATGTGTCTTTCGCCGCTGACCTTCGAGGCACAGGCCCAAGAAGGTTCCGTAAGCGCACCGGGGGGATCTATCCAAGCGCCTGGCAGTGCGCCTGCGCAAGGATCTCCCGGATTGCCATCTAACCTGCAAAACATTCAAAACATCCTGCAGAACGTTGCACCCGCGCAGGAAGCTCCAGCGGCCCAGCCTGGCCAGATCTCGGCTCCCCAGGAAGAAACTCCAGCTGAAGCGCCTACGTATGCGCCTGTTGAAGTTGGAGAACAAATGACACCTGAGGCTTTCAGCGCGCTTTCAGATGCTCAGTTGGATCAGCTTTTTCTTAACACACCTGCATCACAGGTAATGCGAATGCTACCCCGTTTTGGCACCGAGTTTTTCAGGCAAGCCCCATCTACGTATGCGCCGGTGATGGCGGTGCCCGTGGGGCCGGATTACGTAGTCGGACCGGGTGACGAAATTCGCATCTCCATATGGGGTATGATAGAAGATCAGTGGAGCGTAACGGTGGATCGCGACGGCAACTTAAGCCTTCCCGGTGCGGGCGTAATTGGTGCTGCTGGAATGACCTTTTCTCAGCTACAACAGGCGATCAAAAAAGAATACTCCCGCTACTATACGAACTTCGATCTAAACGTCACCATGGGTCGTCTTCGCACAATATTAGTGTATGTAGTGGGCAACGCCAGAAGGCCCGGAGCCTATACGGTATCCTCCCTTGCTACGCTGGTAAATGCACTCCTCGCCTCAGGCGGTCCGAGCCAAACCGGCTCCATGCGCAACATACAGGTCAGAAGAAACGGCAAAGTTGTTACTAATTTCGATATGTATGACATGCTCCTTAAGGGAGACACATTAAACGATATACGCCTGATGCCCGGCGACGTGATTTTTATTGGCGAGGTTGGACAATTAGTCGGTATTGTTGGAAACGTAAAAAGGCCAGGATTATATGAACTAAAAGAAAGAGTTAGGCTCGGTGACCTCATAGATATGGCAGGTGGCCTTACAGGGCAGTCCTTCAAGGGTCGGGTTCAAATCATGCGCGTAGAAGACAGGCGTTATCTAACTTTGGTGGAAGGGGATCTAGATACCCTTGGCAAAGATTTCATGCAGAGATTTGCAGTGCAGGACGGCGATATCGTGAGGCTTTTCCCCGTCGCTCGGAGCACAAGTACGGTTCGCATAACGGGACCGGTAGCAACACCAGGCGAGTACGCCATAGAACCGGGCATAACAAAGCTTTCTGAAGTTATAAACAGAGCCGGCGGGCTTAGCTACATGGCCTCAAATCAGGCAGAAATAACAAGGGTGACCGTGACACAACTAGGTCCCGTAACTCAACATCTGCTGATAAACCTGGAAAAAGCAATGAGGGGAGATCCTAAAAACGACATTCCTCTCGAGATGAACGATTATATATTCGTAAGGGCAGTACCGGAATGGGATTTGTACGCCACTGTAACTATTTCAGGAGAAGTTAAATACCCTGGAGTTTACACAATCAAAAAAGGTGAGACTTTATCCGACCTAATCGAACGTGCCGGAGGATATACGGATCGAGCTTTCTTGCCGGGGGCCATATTTACGAGGGAATCGGTACGCGAGTCTCAACGGCGAAGCATCGACGAGATGGTCCAGCGCCTGGAGCGTGAACTTTACACGGCAAGCGCCGCAGGCACTGCTTCTTCTTTGACTTCCGAGGATGCAAAGCTTGTAGAAATGGAAACCCAGCAAAAGCGAAGAATGCTTGACGTGTTAAGGCAGACTAGGGCAACGGGCCGTGTGGTCATTAGGCTTGAAGATCCGCCAACTTTACTTAAAAAGACTCCCTACGACCTCCTTCTCGAGGAAGGAGACCACCTTCACATACCACGCGAGGCCCAGACAATCAACGTGGCAGGGAACGTGTTAAATCCCTCCTCCTTCATATTCGAGCCCTACTCCACCTATAACAACTACATAGAAAAAGCCGGGGGATACGGCAGAAACGCTGACAGAAGCAGGGTATATTTACTAAAAGCCGATGGCAGTGCCGTTCGCGTAGGCCACTTGAAGAAACCACCATATATCGAACGAGGCGATACCATAATAGTGCCCGAAAAAATCCAGGTCGTCTCAGACCTCAGGAGGACAAGCGATATAGTAGACATAGTTTATAAGACAGCTATTAGTGCTGCCGTGGTCATCGATGCCCTCGATGATTAGCTTCCTTTAAAGGAGTGAATATTTTTGGTTGATGAATATAATCAAAATAAAAAGGATCAACTGTCTGAACCGGGAGAACATGGACCTGTTGAGGTCCCTCCATCCAACGCTTATGAGGAGGATGAAATCGATCTGCTCGATTTGGCATTAGTCTTGGCCAAGCATAAAAGGTTGATCATAGGTATCGCCTTTGTTGCCTGTCTTGTCGCTTTAATATTGGGATTTATAATGACGCCTATTTATAGGGCGGAAACTCACCTTGTACCGCCACAATCGCTTGCCGGGAAACTTCCTTCTAGCATATTGACTATGATTCCCCCGGAGTTTCGAACATTGGCCATTCAGTCCGGTGCCATAAAGACGACGGCTGACTTGATTGCTGGCATTGCAAAAAGTCGCACCTTGGTCGATAATATAATTGATAAATTTAACCTATTGGATTACTATCATGTTGAAACAAGAGATGCTGCACGTTCTGCCCTCTCCGGAGCAATAAGCGCTAAGGTCGATGAGAAGACAAGTCTCATAACGATTGCTGTAGAGGATAAAGATCCAGTCATGGCTGCAGATATGACTAACGCTATTGTCGATGAGCTTCAAAACTTGCTTCAAGGCCTGGCGTTAACTCAAGTATCTCAGCAACGCCTTTTCCTGGAAAACCAACTTAAGCAAGCCCATCACAACTTGATGCAGGCAGAAGAGGAGTTTCAAAAATATCAAGCACTATCAGGATTACTGAACGTGGACGTTCAGATGCAGGCATTGATGGATTCCATCGCAAACATCCAAGCCCAAATTGCCGTAAAAGAAGTCCAACTAAAAGCTGCCAGGACATTTGCCACGGCTCAAAACCCGGAAATTAAACGCCTTCAAGCAGAGTTGGCCGGGCTTAAAAAAGAACTTAAAAACTTGGAGGCCAAGGCCGGTAGAGATAACCCAAACCTCATCCCGGCCTTCGAAGAAATACCTAAGGCAGGGATGGAATATGCAAGACGTTTACGCGACCTCAAATTTCAAGAGACTTTATACGAAACGCTGCTGCAGCAATACCAAGCTGCCGTCATGGCTGAAGCAAGCGAAGGTTTGGTTTTGCAGGTGATAGATCCAGCCATACCCCCTGAGCTTAAAATAAAGCCAAGACGGAAGCTCATGTTAATCGTTGCCGGATTCCTTGGATTATTTGTCGGTATATTTGCCGCCTTCATCAAGGAATTTATAGACAACTCTTCAAAGAATCCAGAAAGCGCTGATAAGATGGCGCTGCTTAAGTCTTACCTTCGAAGGATTTAATTTTAAACCTAATATACCTCCAGCCTTGTTTGTAATGAGGCTGGAGGTATATTGTTAGATATTATTTATAGTGATCCTGTCTGCCGGAGTAACTTTTTCATTATCAACCCTAAAATTGGGAACGATCGATTTTATCGTGGCTATAATCTCTTCAACATCCCCTTCATGAGCTACCTTAAGTAAATAATTGAGCTTCTCGCAAAAGCTTTCGTCAATGCCGTTTTGATTGGCAATAAAGATCTTCTCATGGGGCGATTCTACGGTGCCCTCCTCTGCCATCAAAAGCTCCTCGAAAAGCTTCTCCCCTGGCCTTAATCCCGTGTAAACTATATCGATGTCTTCGTAGGGCGTAAATCCAGATAGTTTAATGAGGTCTTCCGCCAAGTTTTTTATCATAACCGGCTCGCCCATGTCGAGGACGTAAACTTTGCCGTTATAGGGCAATGCTGCAGCCTGCAGGACAAGCTGCGCGGCCTCTGGGATCGTCATGAAGTAGCGCTTCATCTCGGGGTGTGTCACGGTTACTGGCCCACCTGCTGCTATCTGGCGCTTAAATATGGGAATTACGCTGCCCCTACTTCCCAAGACGTTTCCAAATCGAACGGACACGAAAGATTGCCAAGGAGCGGCCTTCGATGCAATGCTTCGCACTATCATTTCGGCAATGCGCTTTGAAGCTCCCATGATCGACGTGGGGTTAACGGCCTTATCTGTGGATATATTAATGAAATGCTCCACACTCCACTCAAGGGCCAGTTCTGCTACGTTGCGGGTGCCGCCTACGTTGTTTATTATGGCCTGGTCGGGGTTTGCCTCCATCATGGGGACGTGTTTATGTGCTGCAGCGTGGAACACTACTTGAGGTCGAAATTTCTTGAAGATCCGCTCAAGTTTCTGACGATTTTGGACGTCGGCAATGACAAGCTCATATTTCAAGCCCGGAAATGAAGTTTTAATCTCAAACTCAAGCTCAAATAAGCTGTTTTCGCCCCTTCCAAGAAGAACCATAAATTCAGGACTGAAACGCGCAACCTGTCTGACGATCTCAGATCCTATGGATCCTCCCGCCCCCGTCACAAGGATGCGTTTGTCCCTTAGATATTTCGATATGGCGTCAATATCGAGCTCAACCGGTTCCCTGCCAAGTAAATCTTCTATGTCCACTTTACGAATTTGCGAAATGGAGACGGCTCCGGAAAGAACTTGGTAAATCCCAGGTATAATTCTATAGGAAACCCCTGCTTTTTGAGACAAATCCACAATTCGCCGTACAAGGCGGCCATCACCGGAGGGAATTGCGATTAAAACCTCCTCTATGTCGTGCTTTTTTACCTCCTCTGGTAAGGAGTCAATTGGGCCAAGCACGGGAAGGCCTAATATCTTAATGCCCTTCTTTGTCGGGTCGTCATCCAAAAAACCAACTGGCCTCAAGCCTGCTTCCGAATGCCGAAGCATTTCGCGGGCAATCATGGTTCCGGCCTCGCCTGCGCCGGCTATCAGGATATTTTTGGCATCGCTATATCGCCCTGAAATTTTACAGCCGTGACGTTCATAGTAACACCTGAAAAGCATCCGCGACCCGCCCAAGGCTAGCATCGATAGAAAGGCATGTATAATGGGAATGCTGCGAGGCACCCGAAAAGCCGTGCCCCCTATGAAGCATAACCCAGAAACGGATAAACCAAAAAATATCATGGTTTTCAATAACGTCACCAAATCCGGGATTCCCGTGCTTCGCCAAGAACGCAGAGGAAGTCGCCAGATAAATTCAGCTACGAATAAAGCTGCAGTAGACACGAATATGTAAGGAAGTATTAATTGCACATAAGCGAATACGCTGCCTTCCAACCGCAAATAAAAAGCCAACAAAACACATAAAACACAAGAGAGAAACCAATCAATAGATAACTTCAAAACACAACTTTTCCGAAAGGCCTTCATAATGAACCTCCAATGCTTGCTACTTAATTTAAAGCAACGTGAGATTAAATAATAAAATCACACGTTAATAGAATCACCAAAAAATACCATTCTCCCATTAACATTTTACCTTACTTTGTGTATTTTTGGCAAATATAATTAGATTTGGCTTCGAGGAAGGCGTCTCGATCGCAGCCAGTTTTAACGTAGGTACATAAATGTGGATAACAATATCTTTGAAAGCTTCAAAGTGGCTTTGTAGCTTTCAAGTTCGTCTTCGCCAAACATTAAGAAGCGTATTTTTCAATGAAGGATGGCCTCTACAACGAGTTTTAAAGACATAATCTGTCCACCATGATAAATCCATTATACCCAAGTCTATTTCACTTGCGCAGTCGTCTAAATGGGCCAAATATCAAAATTTTACCATCACAACTCCTTTCAAGCCTTACCTTTGCCCCTTTCCGGCAGTGCTGCAGCGATGCCATACAAGGCCCAGAAAAGAAAGCCGATCTTTTGTCTGGCGGCAAAGACGCTTCCTCCCATGCTATAGACCAAGATAGCCAATATTGTGGCAAGGACTGCAGCGTAAAGATACTTATTTTCGCCTTTGCAGCTTTTAAATTTCATCCAGGCAAGCCATGCACCGCGAAGCATCAACCCCACGACGATGATAAGAAGCGGAAAACCTCCATAAGTCAGCAGCTGAATGTACATGTTGTGAGGCTCTACGGGAATGCCTACTCCTGGTATCGCTTCAAAATTACTCATCAAAAACAAGGTCTTGTATCTAATCCATCCCCATCCCGTAATGGGCTTTTGGGAGATCAAGTGCGCCGTTTTTTCCCATATGCGCGTGCGATTGGTGGTAAATTTCGAGAAATCCCCCGAGAAAGAAGTCAATTGAGATATCTCTCGTTTAAAGAGGTCAAGGTAGGTAGGTTGAATTAAAGCAAACGCAAATCCCAGAATGGCCGTAATTAAAAGGGGAATTAATAACCCCTTAAACAAACCGTATTTCCCAGGGCGGGCTATTATCAAGAAAAGCAAGATCTCTATCCCGCCTACCAGCCAGGGACCGGAGCTAAAACTTAGAAAAAGCGCTATTAAATTAAGGACAACCGTCAAAGAAGAAATGACGTATAGCAGCCTGCTGTCGTATCTTCGAACTGCAAAGTTAAGTGACATAGGAAGGGTCACGACGGCATACAAACCAAGGGTGTTGTGATGAGAAAAGACGCTAAACTTAAGCACGTTCACTGCCTGCAAAATACACGCTACAAATATCAGGACGCTGGAAGCCCACCACACCTTTTGAAAACGCCCTGTACCTTCTTTAGACACGACGAACGCCGTCAGCCATATGCCAAAGACGGCCTCCAAAGGGTTTGATACCCCCTTACCAAAATGGTACCATCCGTAAAAATTAAGCAGCGTGGTAAAAACAGACCATATTATCATTATATATATAATGATTTTAACCGCAGGGTCCAAAACTGGCTTTCGAAGCTTCGAGCCTTGAAGGATAAACAGACCAACTATCCCGATGATCGATAAAAGCCAACCAAAATACCTGGGAATGGGACCCCAGGGATCGCAAAAGAGGGAAAAGTAAAACCCAAAAGCAATTAAAGACATCGGCCACGAAGGGGTTTTAGCAAGGGGTTCATTCATCGTTTCATCCTCCATTATATCAAATAATTAGAATCACTTACACACATAAAGAAACAGGGCATAAAAGGCCAAGATATTTTATCATATATTACAAGAGAAAAAGACATAGCGCCTATAGGAAATTTGAGCGACACGCCTTTATTTAAACCCTGTATAATAAAAGAGTAACCCAAAGATCGGGAGGTTGTTACTGTGAGTGAAGACATAAAAAAGCAGATACGACATTTTTATGGGAAGTTAGCCAATAACGCAAAAGAGGGAAATTCCTGCTGCTGCAGCGGCTCATGCTGCGGGCCCATCGCAAATGCACCGCTCATTTACGGCGAAGAGTTTCTGGAGGGTCTGCCCGAGGAGGCATTGGCGGCCTCTCAGGGGTGTGCCAATCCGTTGGTATTTGCCGATCTAAAGGAAGGCAACGTGGTGCTAGATTTGGGAAGCGGCGGCGGCATCGACGCATTTTTGGCAGCAAAGATCGTCGGAGACAGGGGAAAGGTTTACGGCCTTGACATGACGGACGACATGCTTGCCCTCGCCGAGGAAAACAGAAAAAAGGCGGGCCTTACGAACGTGAAGTTCATTAAAGGCTACATCGAAGATATCCCCCTGCCCGATGAATCCGTCGACGTGGTCATTTCAAACTGTGTCGTGAACCTGTCGGAGGACAAGGAGAAGGTCTTCAGGGAAATTTACAGGGTCATAAAGAAGGGCGGCCACCTGTCCATAGCAGACATAGTTACTTTAAAGGAGGTGCCCGACAGCGTCAGACAAATTACGGATCTTTGGGTGTCATGCATAGCCGGCTCCATGCCCGTCGACGAATTGAACAAAACGCTTGCCCACGTCGGCTTTATGGACGTCACGATTTCCCTGGAGCACGTGTATACCAAAGACGTGATAAAATCCATGCTCGGAGACGAGGCAAAGATCGATTCTGCCGATCTCGACCTGCTCGATGGGGCCTTCGGCAGTGCCGTGATAAAGGCCGTTAAATAAGCAGGACTTGGCATAAGGGGAGATCGGGATGTATCTCCCCGTTTTTTACCCCAGCCCCACATCCAAAACCATCATTAGGGCAAGGACAAGCATGATAGCCTGGTGGTGATGTTGGTTTTACTGCTGCGCCGTGCTTTGAGGATGACCTACTCGACTGCCACATGCATGTATAATAAAAACATGGAATTACAAGATCAAAAGGAGAGAAAAGCAAATAAGGAGAGAAAAGCAAATTGAGAAGCATGGTTCGCATTGACGAAGATCGCATAAAAGAAGCCGTCGGTTCGGCATTAATGGACATGAAAGAAATTGCCGGAGTTTACCTCTTTGGATCTGCCCTTGGGTTGTGCCGACCCGACAGCGATATAGATATCGGCCTGGTCATAAAACCGCTTTACGGCAAGCCGGACAAATATTATTTAGACATAGCCCTTGCCGCGGAGACACGCCTTGACCCCATCGATGGGCACCCCTTCCAGGTTGTCCCCTTAAACATAACGGACTGCATCTTCGCCTTTAACGTCATAAGAAAGGGGCGGTTAATTCACGAGCCTGATCATGAGGCGGTGACCGATTTCACGGAGATGATAAGCCGTCGTTACGGGGAAAATTACCCGCGTTACATCAAATATCTAAAGGAAATAGTGGGGGCATAATGATGACTCTCGATACGGAACGGGTCAGAAGAAAGATAGCCTATTACTAGCAAACCCCTTGAGCCTACCGCTTATTTAGTGGTTTTTGTAATGGTAGACCCTCAATCATATGAGTAATTAAAATATGCATAATTAAAAGAAAAACTATAATACAGTCAAATCATAGTAATATAATCATAAAGAGCTGGCACTCTATCTTTGAATACTGGAACTTTAGTCCTTGCTTCAAGAACTTTGTCTGGATCAATGTCGACGAAATACAAACCTTCTTTGCTCCCGGCATCTAACAAAACCTCACCCCACGGATCAACGACCAGTGACCTCCCATCAAAGGTATTTTCCGTCGTGACTCCACACCTATTACACGATATAACGAATACTTGATTTTCTATGGCCCTCGCTTTAAGCAGTATTTCCCAATGCTTGGCCCGTGCAGATGGCCATTCGGCACCTATGAAAAGGGGTTTCACCCCTTTTAAGGCATAGCATCTCATCCATTCGCAGAAACGCAGGTCGTAGCATATTACACATCCTGCACTTACGCCTTCCCAGTCGAATATGCAATCCCTATCTCCCGCCACAAGATATTTGTCTTCTTCCATCAATGGGAACAAATGCACTTTATCATAAAAGGCGATCAGCTTGCCTTGCGGATCTATTACCTGAGCTCTGTTCGTAACACCTCTTTCTGTTTTGGCCAAGGTGGAACCACCAATGAACCAAACGCCGTATTTCCTTGCTAATTCTCCCAAAAAAGAGGCGGTCTCGTTTCCTTCAACTGAGGCAAGCATGTTAGCTTTTTCCAAAGTATAACCGGTATCCCAAAGTTCTGGAAGTACGATCGCTGTCGGCAATTTAGATGGAACCCATGACCTTTCTACCCATTCTTTTACGCGTATGAAGTTTGCTTCTCTATTGCCCACTTGAACGTCAAGTTGTAATACTCCTACTCGAAGCATCATTTCCCCCTCGCTTTTATCTGGCAAAATTTGGACTTCGTAATGCTTTACTTAACCTATAGCATTTACCGTAAATAAAATTTTATTTTAACGTCTACCCCAGCGCCACGTCCAAAATCATCATTATGGTAAAGCCAAGCATGGCAGCCATAGTGGTGATGTTGGTTTCACCGCTGCGCTGTGCTTCGGGGATGACCTCTTCGACCACCACGAATATCATCGCTCCTGCCGCAAAGGCAAGCGCGTAGGGAAGTATGGGCTGGGCGATCATGACGGCCCAGGCGCCTATGACGCCTGCGATGGGTTCGACCACCGCCGACATTTGACCCATCATAAAGCATTTTCCGGGGGAAATACCCTCGCGGCGCAAGGGCATGGATACGGCAAATCCTTCAGGGAAATTCTGAAGGCCGATGCCCAATGCCAAAGATACGGCTCCGGCCAGCGATGCCGTTGGCAACTCGTAGGCGAGCGCTCCAAAGGCGACGCCAACGGCCAGGCCTTCGGGGATGTTATGAAGAGTTACGGCAAGCACCAGCAAGGTGCTGCGCCGCCACGATGTCGGGATTCCCTCGGCGTCGGTCCTTTCCAACCCTATGTGAAGGTGGGGAAGGACCATATCGATGGCCCGCATAAATACTCCACCGACCAGAAACCCGATGGCAGCCGGAATCCACGAGGGAATGGGCTTTCCTTCGGACATCTCGATGGCAGGAGCAAGCAGGGACCAGTAGCTTGCCGCTATCATGACGCCCCCGGCAAAGGCAAGCATGCTGTCAAGCAGCTTTTTGCTCACCTCTTTGGTCAAAAAGACCGCCGAAGCGCCAAGGGCCGTCACACCCCAAGTAAAAAGCGTGGCCAATAACGCCTGCATAATAGGGTTTAAGTTAACAAAAGTCTCAACCAGGTTCACGGGTATCCTCCCCCATTCTCGCAGAGTTTGTTTCGTTTGACGTTACAAATATACCATGCCTGGTCAATTTAAAAAAGATTTAGTTAAAGCAGTCCTTGGGGTCAGGTCTTTAATCTTGAATTTTTATTAGCCCATCGGGTAACAATCAGGGTCAGATCTTTAATCTTGAAAATATAATTTAACGGACTAATATTTATCGCAGCTATGTGTTGGCATCATGGTGATAATTACAAGGAGTAATTGTAACCAGCGCGGTCATTTTTATTGTATGGACTAAAAATTTTCAAACATACAACATATCTCATAGGTTTACCTTGAGAAATACATTTGCTCCCTTATGCGAGCATACAATATCGACAACGAAAACTATATCAAATATGACCGTTGCATATTCAAGCTTTATGTGCTTAAAATCCGTATTTGTTAAATCAAAGGAATAGCGAACAATGAGAAAAATCAAAAATAAAGACCTGACCCCACAGATTGTCATGATTGTTAATATAATTGCTATAATGTCTTTAAAGAAAGAAGCTTAAGGGAGACATCAAAATGGATACAGATGCATTTACTGCAGGTTGGACTGAGAGGCTCGAGATCGAAAGAAAAAGCAGATGCAAACGAATGCGTGAAGCCTATATTGCTGCGCGCAAATGTGCGCACATACTTTACGACAAATACAGGGTCCGCAGAGTCTATCTGATCGGCTCTCTTGCCAATCCTGAGGATTTTCACGAAAGATCTGATATTGACCTCGCAGTCGAAGGGCTTCCGTCGCACCTCTATTTTAAGGCTCTTGCTGAACTTTGGCGTGAACTGCCCGCCGGCTTGGAGTTGGATTTGATTCCCTTAGAAGATGTCGATCCTGATTTTTTGAGTCGAATATTAAAAGAAGGTGTAATTATTGATGACTAGATTTGCTGCGCTAAAAGCGGATATCGACCATGAATTACGCAACCTCAAAAGATTAGCCAAAGAATTAGACGACATACTTACAGCAACAAAAGAGGGGTCAATCGCAAGAACGCGTGCGGTCGGCAGCTTGCTTCACGACTTCTATACTGGAGTTGAAAAAATATTTAGCCAAATTGCAATAAAGATAGACCAAGACTTACCTGCAGGCGAAGGTTGGCATATTCAACTGCTCAAAAGGATGACAATTCCAATAGAAGGGATCCGACCTCAAGTAATTGACGAAAAATTAGAAAATGATCTCGAAGAATACCTTCGTTTTCGCCATCTTTTTCTGAATATATACGGTTTTGAGCTAAAATGGGATAAATGCCAGCCTTTAGTTGAAAGATTGGATGATATTATTTGCGAATTGGAAGAACAGATAGCTAAATTTGAATCTTTTTTGGATTCAATTACATAAAGACCCCCTTTAAAGTAGACCCCGCTGGGTTAGGATTCGAATATTGTCTGTTCGGATATATCTGCCTGCAAAGCCTTTAAAGCCCGAAGCACGAGTTTTCTTCTCGTCTTTTTGTCCTCCTCGGGGCCTGCCTCGGGGTTGCCCACGGGATGAGGTATGGCAACGCCCGGCACGATCCGATTGGCCCCCACGGTAAGCATTATGGGCACTATCGTCGCTATCTGGGCAACGGGGATTTGTGCCACCCTTTCTATTTCCCGCGTCATCGATGCGCCGCATCGTGTGCACGTCCCTCAGGTGGAGGTCAAAATTACGCCGTCCACACCCGCTTCTTTCAGTTCGCGGCCTATCTCTTGGCCAAATCGCTCGGCGTTTGCGACGGACGTCCCCGTTCCCGTGGTCGTGTATAAATAAAGATGAAGTTTTCCAAACACCCCTTCCCCTTCAAGCTCCCTCATAACGTCTAAGGGCACTACCACGTCGGGGTCTAAGTTTGCCCACATCCGGTCGTATCCTCCATGGATCGACTCAAATTCGTCGGGAGTCAAGTCATCCAGCCCCGAGATGTCGTATTTGGCATAACTTTCGGCCGAGGAAACGCGAAGCCTGTCGGGGTTGCCCCTAGGCACGATCCCGCCCGATGTGACCAAGGCTATGGTTGCATGTTTAATGTCCTTGATCGGAGGCGCTGGAGGGATCTTTTTAAAGGCGGGCATCTCATATTCCGTGCGAAATTCTTGCCCTGCGATTTTTTGAAGCAGCATGTCGATGGCCCGAAGCGATCCTCTTTTTTCCTTGAAGAAGTTCTTGCGTATGCCGCGGTGGATGTAGCCTTCTTCGTATGCAGGGCCGAGTGGCTCGCCTTTTAACAGCTTAAGGCCGAGGCGCGCCATGCTCGTCAACGCCTGCTTCATGTCCCTAGCGCTGCCCTCGGTTTGAACGATGAACGTTTGGGCACGGTACAGCTCAACGCCCGGGTTTTCGGGAAACATGCCCGTTAGGGAAGGTATACCTAAGCTTTTCGTTACGGCGGCACATATGTCGCCACAGGCCACACCGTAGCGACCGGCGTTGAAGGCAGGGCCCGCTATAAAAAGGTCTGGTTTTAGCTCTTCGACGATCTTCAAACACTCGACACGGGCTTTTTCGATGTGTTCGGCGTAGTAGCCGTCGCCGCAGATGACGGTGCCTATTACCCTTGCTTCGTCGCCAAATAACCTTTGAAGCTCAAGCCCCGGCCCCACGGGACCTTCGACGAGCTCGGGCTTGAAATCGGCAACTTCCTCTCCTCCCTTTCCTCCGTAAAATTGGTTTATGTAGCAAACCACGCGGTAAGACATCGCACTTCCCCCTTTATACCCACTCGCAGCCTACACGGCTGTAGCCAATTTCCACCGTTGAGCCGATGACAGACTGAAGCTCAACGTACATGGAGCCGTCTTCCCGCAAGGATTCGGCGGAACCGCCCGAAAGCAGGGCTATTGCTTTAGGGTCGCCGATCACCTTTTGCATCGGCGGAACGACGATCATCTCGTTGACGTTTCCCGTCGACACAAAGGCATTCATCTCGGGCGTCGCGTCCGCCAAGCTCTGGCTTTTGCCGTCCGTGCCTGCTGCTTCGTCTGAGATGACGACCGTCCTGATGCCGGCTTCCTCGAAATATTTGGCCGTAAGGCAAAGGTCGGTATCGGGGTTGCCGTAACCTTCTTCGGTAATGACTACACCGTTGGCGCCAAGATCTGCTCCTATCGCGGCGCTCATCCTGGCGTTTCTTTCCTTTCCCGCCAAAACGGTGCTTTCCGGCGAGATCACCACGCCAAGGAAGTTAAGGTCCTTGCCGTGGCGCTCGTACAGGTCGCGCACGACGGGGTTATTTACGTGGTGATAGGTCGTGTTTTTGTCGCAGGCAGAGACGCAGTTTCCCGACACAACGGCGCCGTCTAAGACTTCGTTTGGGTGAAGCAAGAAGGGAAAGCTCATCTTTACGTCCGTGCCGTAGACGTAGGTATCGTGAAGCAGCCCTTGGGCTATGGACATGCATACGTAAAGAATCTTTGGAAGGCCCGGGAATTTAGCGCTTTCTTCAGCGATCGAACCCTTTTCGAAGGTCTCTATTTCATCGGCCCTTGAGTCCATGCAACATTTGGCTAAATAGACAGCCAGCTTTAACCCTGCTGTTCGCAGGGCGGCTTCGTATTTGTGCTTATCCAGGCCGTCGGTCGGCTCTACGACGAGGACTATGTTGTTGGTCTCAGAAAAAGGCGTGTAGCGTGCTCCTTGGCCGCTCATGTCGATGAAGCCCTCCTGGAAGGCCACGATAGACCCGCAGGTCACGACCGCAGCGCCGTCAAGCACAAGTGTTGCCCCGTCTCCTGCCCTTTGTAAGGGGGCACAAAAGCCGGGGAAGTATTCCTTTCCGCCCGACAACTTCACCCTCGGTTGGATGCAGTCCTTGACAGGGATTATCCTTATGCTTTCGCCAGGCCTTGCAAGCTCAAGGTCGACCTTGGCGAAGGCGTCGTCTATTACCGCCTCTAAAGCGGATGCCTTATCTACGTACAAGACTCCTTCTTGGACCTTGGTGACGTCGCCCCAACGGACGTCGCGTACCTTTACCTTATGCAACTTTAGCTGCACGACAAGCCCTCCTCGCGCGTAATGACTTAAAGATATTGTAAAATAGCGATGCTCAAAAAACATTGGGTGATGGCATAAATATATATGCTATAATTATTTTTATATAAGGCGGATGCATAATGCATTTGCCAGATCTCTGAGATAGAGGTGTGTTAAATGTTAAATCAGGTGGCACAGGATATTGCCGTCACGGTAAGCGACATCATCGGCCACGGAGTCCTGGTGACCGATGACAAGGGGGTCATAATCGGGTGCGACGATGTGTCTCGAATCGGAGTTTGCCACACACCGTCGCTTGAGGTCATGAAATCAAGGAAGTCCCTCGTGACCACCGAAGCCGAGGCCTCAAAGATGTCCGGAGTAAAACCTGGCTTCACGCTGCCGATCTTACTGGTTGAAGAAGTTGTCGGGTCCATCGCCATAGCAGGCGACCCCGATGAGGTCAAAAAGTTCGGGTTGCTCGTGCAAAAGCAGGCTGAAATAATGTTACGGCAACAGGCCCTCATGCAGCAGAACATGCTTCGGGAAAAGGCGCTCTCCGATTTGGCCGAAAGCATAGCGTCCTTCAATCCTGCGTACGGAAACGAGACGCTTATTTTGCTGCAGGGCGAAGAGCTCGGCTACGACCTTAAACTGTGCCGCATAGCTATGATCGTAGAGCTTGAATCCTACGTGGGCGAACAAGTGGGATCCACGATGCGCCGTGTGCTGGACCGCTTAAAAGAGGCCTTTCACCATCCCAAAAACGTCTTCTGCCCCTTAAACAGCTTCTCTGCATGCGCATTCCTCGTAAACAACCGCAAACTTGACGACGACAAATTTGAACGTTACGTCTTCAAGCTGTGCCGCTCATGCATGAGCTTGCTTTCCAAAGAAGGCATTGCCATCTCGATCAGCATCGGGCAACCAGCTAAAGACATCGGAGAGCTTGCCGAATCCTACAGAAGGGCTAAAGAGGCCTTGACCCTGGGCAAAAAGATTTGCCAAAAAGGTGAGAACTGCTTTTCTGCAAGCGACATCATCATGGAATGCGCCCTAGCGTCCATCCCTTTAAAGAAACAAAATGACTTTGTCGAGCAAATCCTCGGCAAACTAACAGCCCATCCCGATTCTAATCAGCTCATCGAGACCTTTTGCGCCTGGTGCGACCATTCATTCAAGACGAACGAAGCCGCAAAAAGCCTGTCACTGCACCGAAACACCCTTCTTTATCGCCTCAAAAAGTTAGAGTCCATCACCGGCCTTTCCCCCTGGAACTTCAAGGACTGCATGAAGCTTGCCACGGCAATCTTCCTCAAATCCTTGGGGTCAGGTCTTTAATCTTGAATTTTTATTAGCCCATCGGGTAACAATCAGGGTCAGATCTTTAATCTTGAAAATATAATTTAACGGACTAATATCTATTGCAGCTATGTATTAGCACCGTAGTGATAATTACAAGGAGTAATTGTAACCAGCGCGGTCATTTTTATTGTATGGACTGAAAATTTTCAAACATACAACATATTCCACAGACTTACCTTAGGAAATACATTTGCCCCCGGGGTAGGCATACAATATCGTTAATGAAAACTATATCAAATATGACCGCTACATATTCAAGCTTTATGTGCTTAAAATTAGTATTTGTTAAATCAAAGGAATAGCGAGCAACGAAGAAAATCAAAAATAAAGACCTGACCCCCACGGGCAGGCTCAAGTTTAGGAATTGCTGTCCTTTTGTTTTAAGATTACACTAACGGTGGAATAATGAAGGCCTAAAAACCTTGCAACTTCGGTTTGCGTGTAACCGTGTACGCGGACTGCCTCGTAAATTTTGCCGTTTCGCTCACGCTTATCATCAATCTTAATATTGGCAAACAGCTCCTTCAAAGTTGGACGTGTTGCCTTTCTTTGATAGATTGGATACTCGTTATCCTGTTGGTAGTTGTCTAACAAAGGCTTCACAACATCAAGAAAATTTTCGCTGCCAAGCACTACCCCGCCTTTGAGTTCTTCCCACGGGCCTGTTTTGCCTTCATTCGCCACGAAATCCCGATATAGCTGTCTTGCCCGCTCGCTGTTTTTGTCAAATTGATCGAGCAACCAGCTAGTATGCAAAAAGGGTGGAGCGCCTTCAATCCCCGCTGTCGCCCTGTAGCTGCTCCACGGCCAATCCTCTGGTCGCTTTACGAATCCCGCCCTCACAGGATTCAGCACAATATACCGAGTCAATTCAAGCAAATGACTGTCACGCTCTACCAGTATAGACTTATACCTGCCCTGCAGTACATGACCAACTCGATTGTGATTACGATTGAAATATATCGTATACACACAATTGAGGTAATGCATCCCCTTTGAAATATTAGCGTCCGGTGTTTCAACTAAAAGGTGGTAATGGTTATCCATTAAACAGTAAGCATGACATAGCCAATTGTATCGCTCGATGGTCTTACCAAGCATACCCAAAAACATCGTGCGATCCTTAGCGTCGAGGAAAACGTCGTTTCTCGCGTTTCCGCGACAGGTAATGTGATATATTGCCCCCTCGAATTGAACCCTCAATGGTCGTGCCATATATCAAATATACTACATATTTTACTTTTGCACATACATGAACATTACGAAAGTTGATCATTGTGTTTTACTAATTTATTCTGGCGCTGAGTAAAAGAAATATTCAAAACTAAAGACCTGACCCCAAAAGTATTAGAAACTGTCGCAGCAGCTGAGGTAGCTCGCCTAGGGCGTAATCGCGCTCAAGCCTTTCAAGCCACGTATGGGCTCCCCTTCCCAGCGGCCCCAGGTTTATTATGGGCATGTTAAGCTTTTCCATCAGATCAAAGGGAAGGTCGTATATAATGCCCCAACCGGGGGTGTTTTCCTTCAAGGTCTGCCTTTCGCCTTTGTCTATCTCGCAACCTATGTAGCTTAAATCACACAAACCTCCAAAGGCGGGACACTCCATCAAAGGCCTGCCAAAGACGTTTTCGGCGTAAGATACCGTAGCCTTCACCGCACGGCCGAAACGCAATTCTGCTTTTGTCCGGCCGTAACTTGACCGATGGGGCATAAACGGCGGCAGAAACCCTATTATGACGGCAGGCTCTTTTTCGTCGCGCCAGGACATCTCCCACTCAACTAAGGCAATGCCTTGTTCCCTTAAGTCCTTACCTGACGATTTGAGCTTTAAGGCCATCTCGCGTTCTGCCCTTTCAAAGTCGCCGGGGTAGTTGCGGGCCGCCTGACGGCGAAGCTCCGCAAAGTCAATTATCGAAACGTGGCCTCTTTCTTTAGCCGCTCCAGCGTAGCCAAAATTCTTCATTTCCTTATAGGTAGCATCGATGTAGTCTAAGGCCCTTTTTGCTCCCCTGGCGGCAGCCTCCTTAAATAGCCCAAGCACGTCGCCGGGCGTTCGAGCAACAGTAAAGACGTTGAAGTAAGCCATGCTCAGGTGAGGAATGGAAACCGAGTACATTTCCTTTTGCCTGCATTGTCGGTTGAGCACAAAGGGCGGCAACGTGACGCTTGCACCAAGGACGTCTCGAAGCTCGGGACGCGCTTCAATCTCCAGGTCGATGAAGTCCTGCAAAAGCGACGCGCTAAGGCCGCCAAAATAGCTGCCCCCGTGCGCTTCTTTTCCTATGACGTAGGTCATTACCAGGGTCTTTCCCATGGTGCTTAAAAAATATCCCGGCCCTGAGGCACCCGGAAGGCCTGCATCCGTCGGCTCGGTGTTTATGGCGCTGATAAAGCTCAAGCCTTCCCGCTCGGCCAAATCAACTAAAAAAGGCAAGGCCGATATCATACCCTGGCTTGATCCCTCCTCGTCAAAAACCAAAGCAACGACGACGTTTACGCCAAAAAGCGAAGGATCACGGGCAAATTCTTTGAGCAAATCAAGTTCCAGGGCCACGCCGCATTTCATGTCCATGACGCCCCGTCCAAAGATCCAGTTGCCGCTTTCAAGGTCTGCCCTTGCCTGCCCGTCCATGGGTCGGCTCGCCATAACCTGCATCAAAGCTTCAGGGTCAAAGGCCTTGTCCGCCAAATCTCCGTACACCTCAGCTCCTACCACGTCTAAATGTCCGATAAAAAGGACGGTATCGGGCACATTCAATGAAGAGCGAACCAAGGCAACAACTGAACGGCGATGGCCGTCAGGGCCGGGCACCATATCTAAGTGGCCTGGATGTTCCATAAAGTAGCGTTCTTTCTTCAGGCTGTCATATATGTGCCTTGCTATCTCGACTTCACCGTCGGAACCCGTGACGCTTGGAATGCGAACAAGCTTTATCAGCTCTTCGTATATGCGATCTTCCACAGACATTGATGTAGCATCCCCTTTGCATGTAAAGTCCGCCTCACTTTAGTTAAAGGCCGCTTTCCCTTGAAGACACAAGTTTAGGGGCTGCATTTCTCGCAGGCCTTGCATCGGCGGTGTAAAAATCTTTTATAGGTATTGTCATTGAACACGTTCTTTCGTAGTTGGTTTTAGACGCTTTAAGGAACATTCGCTTCGCTCGATTCCCGCACCTGGCCTGCTTGGCATCATGAAGATCAAAGGCAGGGCTGCGACGAAGGATATGGCAATTACGATAAAAACGATGGCATAGCCCCGAGAAGGGTCGCCGACGGTTTGGACGATGAGCGTGGCTATGGTGACGCTTACAGCTCCGCCGATTTGGCGAAACATTCCTCTTATGCCCGTTATGGTGGCTGCCTTTTGCGGAAGAAGCTCGATACAGGCGTTGTTGGCTGTAGGCGATATGACGCCTACGCTCATACCGATAAAAAGCATGATTCCATAAAGAAAGACGATGCTCGCCGGCTCTTTGCTCAAGAAATACAGGCTTACCACAGTAGCCCCGCTTCCCAACACCAGAGGCCAGCGATATCCCCATCTCATGATGTAAACGCTTGTTATAATCGATGCAACTATCATCCCGATCGACCTTGGCAGGAGGAGCAATCCGCATTCGGAGGCACTCATTTTATAAACCGAGGCGGCGAAGGCGGGTATGAGGGACAGTACCCCTATCACCGCTCCTCCGTAAATGAGATTGTAAAGGTTGGCAGCGACAAAAGGCTTTCTTTTCAATATTTCTATGTCTAAAATAGGATCCTTCGCCCCCTTTTCGTGCCTTATCAAAAGAGCTGTAGAGATCGCCGAAGCAAGGAAAAGCGCCCACGACCAGCCCTTTAGGCTGTCATATCCCAAAAAGGTGAGCCCAAGCATCAAAAAGGCCACCACTCCGCCGACCAACCCGGCGCCGAGGAAATCTATGCTTCCCTCTTTTCTCTCGTCGCCCTTCAAAAGAACGATGGCCATCAGCAAGACGACGGCCCCCAGGGGCAAGTTGATCATGAAGACCGATCTCCATCCGAAGGAATCTACCAGCCATCCACCCACGTTCGGCCCGATAATCTGGCCTATTGGAAGGATGCTGCTGAAAAGCCCGATCATCTTCTGCCTTGTCTCGGGAAATTCCTCGGAGATTATGCCGACGGCCGAGGGCATGAATCCCCCGCCTCCGAAGGCCTGAATGAGTCTGAAGAATACCAACAGCCCTACGTTGTCGACGAAGGCGCAGGCAGTAGAGGCAGACACGAAGAGCACCAAACACAATATAAACGTAGACTTTCTGCTGAACACGTCGCTTACCTTGCCGATTATGGGCATCGTAACGGTAAAGCCTAGTTGGTAAACGCTTATGATCCAGCCGGCAATTGTGAGCGGCACCATAAAATAAGACGTAATTATAGGAAAAGCCACAGCAATGGACGTAGCACTGATCGAAGAAAGCATCAAAGCCACGCTTACCGTAGCAAATATCATGTAGTCCAATTTAACACGCCTCCGTTGATAAAAAAGCAAACCGCCCCTTTTGGCCGAAAGCCATTTAAGGCGGTTACGCAACTTTTACTATTATAACAAAATTATTACAAAAAGCGTCCTCTGTATTCAGGCCGAAACCTTATGGCTTTGCCAAAATTCTGCCCCTAATAGGATAAATCCCTTAAAAAGTCCACAAACACCCCTGAGGACTCTCGAGCCTTGCCGCTGTAAAACCGCTTTGCATGCTCGACCAACAGGGCATGATATTCCTGATAAAGAGCGACATCCCCGGGCAAGTTTGACTCAAACAGATTTTTAAGTTCCATGTAGCCTGCTTTTCTTTCGGCAAGGCCCAAGGAAGTAACGATCCGCTTCGTGTAGGCATCTATGACGAACTCGGGCCGTTTGTAGGCGTAAAGCAAGATGGAATCGGCAGTCTCGTTTCCCACGCCTTTGACGGACATAAGCTCCTTTCTGGATGGCGTCCTCCCCTTCAATCCCACGAAAAAGTCGGCCATTTCCATCAAATAAATCGCCTTCTGGTTGAAAAACCCTGCGGGCCTTATGGCCGATTTAAGCACGTCCAAGCTTAAGGTAAGGATTTTATGAGGGTCCAACGCATCGATGCCCCTCAAATTTTCAAGCGCCCTCTCAACCGACGTCCAGGCCGTATTTTGCGTGAGCACCGCCCCAGCGATGATCTCAAAAGCTTCTTTTTCGTTTCTGGGATATCCGTAATCTCCCTGGTGGTAACTTCCTGCAACGGGCCACCACCCCTGTGGGCCGTAAGCATCGAGCAAAGCCTCGTAAATCGCAATTATCCCTTTGTCCATAGCATTATTCTACCAAATCCAGCGGCAGGCCCAACTTATGATACGTAAAATATTTGTAGGATATTTTTGAGGAAAAAATAAAGGGATCGCGAACTTATCCGCTGATAGACAGAATAAACAAATGTAGTTAAAATACGGTAAATAAAGGAGGTATGGACTTATGAATTTTCAGGAGAACACATTGGCCCTCATCTGCGGAGGAGGACCCGCACCGGGCATCAACAACGTAATAGCTTCAGTCACCATAGAGGCTCGCAACAACGGTTGGGACGTCTTGGGCATCTGCGACGGATTTTCAAGCCTTGCTACGGCCAACAAAAAGGTCATCCCCCTTACCATCGACAAGGTCAGCCGCATACACAAGGAAGGCGGAAGTATCATAAGAACCTCCAGATTTAACCCCACCAAAAGCGAAGCGACCATGCGCACCGTCGTGGAAAACCTAGTAGACCTGGGCGTTACCCACATCGTCACCATCGGCGGGGACGACACGGCCTACGCTGCCTACAAGGTCTCGGAGTTCGCTAGAGAAAGGCTGGGATTAAACATCCACTTCGTCCACGTCCCCAAAACCATAGATAACGACCTGCCTTTGCCGGAGGGGCTGCCCACCTTTGGCTTTGAGACGGCTAGGGCACTGGGTGCGGAACTGGTGATGAACCTAATGGAAGACGCAAAGACCATGGGACGCTGGTTTCTGGTGGTTACCATGGGACGTTCCAGCGGGCACTTGGCCTTAGGTATAGGCAAAAGCGCAAGCGCCACACTCTCAATCATACCAGAGGAATTTGAAAGCGAAACCATAAGCCTGCAACACGTCATCGACATAATGAGCGGCGCCATCATAAAAAGGCTCGCCCTCGAGAAAGATCACGGCCTCATTGTCGCCGCCGAGGGCCTGATATCGAAGGTGTCCTCACAGGAACTTGCGGCCATCGACTGCATCGAAAAAGACGACTTCGGCCACGTCCGATACGCCGAGATCAACTTCTCCGACGTCTTAAAAAAGCAGCTCAACTGCGAGCTAAAAAAAATGGGCATTCCCATATCGGTCCAAAACAAGGAGATAGGATACGAAGTAAGATGCGCTCCCCCAAACCCCTTCGACGTAGAATACACCAGAAACCTGGGCTACGGCGCCTTTAAATTCCTCGCCGAGGGCGGCTCCAACGCTGTAATTGCCATCCAAAACAACGAGCTCAACCCCATCAAATTCGAGGACATCGTGGATCCCGAGACGGGCAAGATGAAGATAAGGCTCGTCGATACCGACTCTTTGCAGTATCGCATCGCAAGAAAATACATGATACGCCTGGAGAGGCGCGACTTCGAATCGGAATTCCTTTTAAACAAGATGTCGCGCATCGCCAACATGACGCCGCAGCAGTTCATAGAAAAGTACGGATATGTAGTGGGGCTGTAATACGGGACAAAGGCCCGGCTAAGTTAAAATCCAGTCTTTCGCAACCTCATCGAAGCCGGCTTCAAAGATGATCGAAAACTTTTTCTTTGTCTTTTTTACTACCTCGCGAAAATCTACACCCTTGACGTAGTCATCAAGCGAGGCCACGGAAAATTCCTTTATACCGCAGGGGTTGATGAGCTCGAAGTGGGACTTGTCAACCTTTACATTAAAGGCAAAACCGTGCATTGTGATCCACCTTTCGGCGGCGATCCCTATGGCTGCGATTTTTTTGTCGGCGACCCAGACGCCCCTGTATTTAGGCTTTCTGCCGGCCTTTATATTGTAATCTTTCAGCACTTGTATAATCACTTCTTCAAGGCATGAGACGTACCATTGGAGGTCCTTTTTCCATTTGCTCAAATTAAATATGGGGTAGGCGACGATCTGCCCAGGACCATGGTAGGTTATGTTTCCTCCCCTGTTCGTCTCATATAGCTCTATCCCGTAAGTTTCAAGAGTCCTTTTGTCCGCGAGCAGGTTTTCCCTTCCCCCCGATCTTCCTACGGTAAAAACGGGCTTGTGCTCCAAAAGAAGGAGTATGCCATCGGCCTCGCCCGCGGAAACTTTTTCAAAAGCTCTTTCCTGGAGGGTAAGGCCGTCGCCGTAACCCAGGGGCTCTTTAAATTCCACGACAAAACATCTTCTGCTCAACTGGCCACACCTCCTAAAAATAAGGTGTAGGGGCATTTTCCCCTACACCTTGTACTATTATGTCATGTCTTATTTCAAGACAGCCAGAAGCAGCAAGGGATTTTCGAGCAGCTCTTTTACGCGCCTGATAAACATGGCCCCTTGGGCGCCGTCGACGATCCTGTGGTCGAAGGTCAAAGAAAGCGTCATCATGGGCTTTACGATTATTTGGCCATCGCAAACGCAAGGCCTGTCTTTCATCTCTCCAACCCCTAAAATGGCGCACTGCGGAGGATTGATGATGGGAGTAAAGTCTCTAACGCCAAACATTCCGAGGTTAGTGACAGTAAAGGTGCCCCCGGTTACGTCGTCTATAGCAAGTTCGCCTTTGCGGGCCTTTTCGATCAGGGCATCACCGTCAGAGGCAATTTCGTACAAGTTCTTGCCGGCAACGTCCTTCACCACGGGAACGAGTAACGCCTCCTCCGTCGCCACGGCAAGGCCGATGTTGATCTCGTCGTAGAGAACTACCTCGTTGCCTTCCAAGTAGGAATTGAGCATCGGCTGTTCTTTCAATGCGACGGCGCAGGCTTTCATTAATATATAATTGTAAGAGAGGTTAAGCCCCTTTTCCTTAAAAGAGGATTTCAGGTCTTCCCGCAGTTTCTTTAACAAAGTGCAATCTACGTCGGCATTTAATGTAACCATTGGCGAGTTCTGCCAGCTCGTGGACATCCTCTCGGCTATTACCTGCCTGACATCGGATAGGGCGATCCTTTTAAGCTGAGCTGCCTCAACTACTGGCTTTGCCCTTTCGGCTTTTTGTCTTTCGATGAAGTCAAGCACGTCTTTTTCTACTATCCTCCCACCCGGACCCGTGCCGGTAACCAAGGCTAAATCGATGCCGTGTTCCTTGGCTATCTTTTTTGCGATGGGCGTGGCCTTGATTAAAACCTCTTCGCCTGCCGGTTTAGCAGCCACGGGGGCGGGCTTGGCTTCCGCTTGAGCGGGCTTTTCAGCTGCAGGAGCCGAAGGAGCTTCCTTTAAAAGCTCGCTTATATCTTCGTCTGGGGCTGCTATTATACAAAGCGGCGTACCGATGGGCACCTTAGTCCCCGGTTGCATTAAGATCTTCCTCAGCACCCCGCTTTCGGGGGCTTCGACCTTATAGGTGATCTTTTCCGTGGAGACCTCCAGGACCACCTCTCCCTTTTCGACCCTATCTCCTTCCTTTTTATGCCATTTGGCCACCGAGCCGGATGTCATGGTAAGGCCAAGCTTGGGCATTGTGATGACTGTTGCCATAAAATTACACCTCCCTATTTGCCGTGATTGGTCATGCGTCCTCTTTGAACGGCAAGCCACATAGTCCTTTCGATGTCTACGACTCGCGGGCCACTTCCGCTTAAACGAACTGAAGCCTTCTTTCCCGGGTGCAATTCCACTTCCCTCTCACCGTCAAGGGCAATCACTGCCGGGCTCATATCGAAACATATCTCGTCTCCTATCGATATTGATTTAAATTCCAGGACCCTTACGGGCTTTATAAGCCCTGGGGCGACAGGAGCGGTTACTATGAAACCCTCCTCAGAATCAGAAGATCCTAAAATTACGTGCAATCCTTTATCCTGTGGTATTGGCCATTGAATGACCATGCCCCCTATGGAAGAAAGGCCTATATTGCTCGGTTTGGCCTGGGTCAACACAAGTTCTTTAACCCTATTCATATCCCATATGGCCTTTGAGCCCAAAAATATGTCATCGTAGAGAGCTACATCCACAAGGGCGATGTCCACAACCTTTCCGTCGATCATAATATCGATGCGTTTCGTTGGAAAGGTAGCATCTTCGACAGAGACTGCACCGGTAGCTACGTAGCCCGCCGCCATCCCCGCTATCGTCCCTTCAACCATACAGGGAAAGATGTTGTTCGTCCCCGTGGACACGGACATGAAGGGAACGGAAATGCTCCCCTTCGCAACGGCGCGGTTTGTCCCGTCCCCTCCGAGAATCACGAAACATTTGGCCCCCTCCTCTTCCAACAGCTTGGCGGCCAAAGTGGAGTCTTCCTGCGTTCCCTCACATCTCATGTTCAATGGCTCAACGCTCATTTTGAGGTGAACGTTTTCCAAAGCCCTGGGTACGATATCGAAGTAATCGGGCATGTAAAGCACTTTGTCAACGCCCGTGGACTCGAGCCCCAAGAGGATGCGCCTAACGATGTTTACCTTTTCGATATTATCGAAGACCGAGCCGTGAGCAACGAGCCTCCTAATGTCCTTGCCCGAAGCGGGGTTAGCTATGATCCCTACTAATGTCAAGGATATCGATTCCCCTTTCCAATCAGATTAAAATGTCATAGAACCTCCATCGACGTTGACCGACTGACCCGTCACGTGATCGGAGTAGACAAAAAACAACGCAAGTTTAGCCATATCCTCAGGTGTCTGCTCAACCCCTTGAGGTATCATGGCCGATACATTTCTGGCAAAGGACTTATCCCAACTTTCGCCTGGCATCTTCCAGACGTCGGCAAGCAGAGTCCACATCTGGGTTCGAACTATGCCGGGGCAGATGGCGTTTACAGTGATGTTGTCCCTGGCAAGCTCTTTTGCCAAGGAATTGGTAAATCCCACCACAGCAAATTTAGACGCGCAATAAAGGGGAAGTCCAGGAAATCCCGATTTCCCCGCAATTGAAGCGACGTTTATGATGCGCCCCCATTTTCTTTGCTTCATGTAGGGAATGACCGCCTTCGAAAATAGAAAGACCCCTTTTGCGTTGACATTCATCGTAAGGTCCCAGGCCTCTTCCTCCACGTTCTCCACGGTCGAGACCCACACGACTCCAGCGGCATTGACCAATATATCTATTGACCCCAGTTCATCGATGGTCTGTTTTACTGCTTGAGCGACTTGTTCGGATTTACTTACGTCCGCGTTTATGGCTATAGCCCGTCTTCCGAGGGACTCTATCTCCTTTGCCACCTCCTGGGCTGCGCTGTAACCTTTGATCTCCTTCGTGCCGTAGTGGTTAAAGGAGCTGTCGAGAACTTCTGCCTCAACTATTGCAACATTAGCCCCTTCTCCAGCAAGGGCAAGTGCAATTCCTCGGCCGATTCCTCGTCCTCCCCCTGTAACGATCGCTACTTTTCCCTCCAGGCTCATTTCCCTAGCCCTCCTTTAAGAGTTCTTGGGATAGGTATCCTCAGGTTCAGGAAATTCCCAACCTTCTGGCTGGTTGTAAAGCTCCACGATAGTGGCCAAGTCCTTTCTGGTGTCAAGATAGGTGTAGGTAAATCCAAACCATGTTCCACCCTGAATTACTTCTATTCCCCTCTCTTTTGCCAGTTCCATCGCCTCTTCATAGTTTCTAACCCCCAGCGCTACATGGTGAAGGCCCTCGCCGTGTTCTTTAAGGAAATCAGCATATATGCTCTTATCATCAAGGGGTTGAATGAGCTCCCATTGAACGTTCCCGATCTCAGCAAGCGCAAGCCTCATGGCGTAATCTTCTCTTTTGCCATGCAATATCATGTCTTTAACGGTGTTTGGATCGAAGGTATAAACGCTCCAGGGACCTATGCCCCATTTATCCCAGTAATTTTTCATGGCTTCTTCCAGGTCCTTAACGACTACTGCTATCTGAAGGACCTGGTTAAACAAACCTTTCTTTGTCATTTCTCTCTCCCCCTCTTTGTAACGGTTAGCAATGCAGGGAACGCTTTGACAATGGATGTCAAGCGTTCCCTGAACTAGCTCACGCTACGGCTTCCCTTACGGCAGCGATGATCTTTTCCTTGCTTGGGATGTACTCCTGTTCGAGCACGGGGCTAAAGGGTACGGGAGTAAAGGGAGCAGCTACGCGCTTTATCGGAGCATCCAAATAATCGAAGGCCTCTTCGGCGATCATGGCCGCAATTTCCGCACCGGGACCGGCAAATTTGACCGCCTCGTGGACGATGACAACCTTGTGGGTTTTCTTTACCGATTCGATGATCGTCTCGCCATCTAGGGGCTGCAGTGTCCGCGGATCGACGACCTCCACGCTGATGCCTTCCTTGGACAGCTCCTCGGCTGCCTCTAGTGCTCTATGGACCATCGCCATCGTGGCAATAATCGTTACGTCGCTTCCCTGTCTTTTGACGTCAGCCTTCCCCAGGGGAACGGTGTAGATATCCTCGGGCACTTCTCCTTCCAGGTCATAAATGAACTTATGTTCTACGAATATGACGGGATTGTCATCCCTTATCGAGCTTATGAGCAACCCCTTAGCATCGTAAGCGGTGGAGGGAGCTACGACCTTCAAGCCAGGAACGTGCATGAACCAGGCCTCAAGGGACTGGGAATGCTGTGCCGCCGCAGATCCGCCGGCGCCGCATGCCGCCCTTATGACCATCGGTATTTTCGCCTTTCCGCCGAACATATAGCGCATCTTCGCCGCCTGATTGTATATCTGGTCCATGGTCACGCCAACGAAGTCCATGAACATTATCTCGGCCACGGGCCTCAACCCCGTTGCAGCAGCGCCCAGGGCATTGCCGACTATGGCGCTTTCTGTAATGGGGGTATCTACAACCCGCTCAGGGCCAAATTCATCTATCAGCCCTGCCGTCACGCCGAAACAGCCGCCGAATACCCCAACGTCCTCACCAATGACATATACATTGGGATCGCGCCTCATCTCCTGACGTAAGGCCTCATTTATCGCTGCACGCATTGTCAACTTTCTCATCGTCTTCGCCTCCTCTCTCGCTCACGCATACACATCTTCCAAGACTTCTTCCGGAGAAGGCCAGGGGCTCTCTTCGGCAAACTTCACGGCTTCTTCGATCTTGCTGGCGATCTCCTCACGAACCTGCTTCATCTGTTCCTCGGTCATGATCCCCATCTGTGCAAGCTTCTCCTCAAATCGCGGAATGGGGTCCTTTTTCTTCCACTCCTGGACCTCTTCCTCCGGGCGGTAGACGGTCGGATCTCCCTCGAAATGCCCCCTGTAACGATAGGTCTTGCACTCAATTAATGTTGGCCCTTCTCCGGCCCTAGCTCTTTTTACTGCCTCTTGGACTGCCTCATAAACGGCGAGCACGTCGTTGCCGTCGACAACTACTCCGGGAATGTTATAGGCCGCCGCTCTGGCTGCCACATCGGGCACATTCATCGACCGCCTTTGCGATAGTGAGATCCCGTAGAAGTTGTTCTCGTTTATGAATATGACGGGCAGCTTCCAAATCGATGCCATGTTCAACGCTTCGTGAAACGTCCCCTGGTTAGATGATCCGTCGCCAAAGAAGCAGGCCGCCACATGATCGGTACCCTTGTACTTAGCCGTAAAGCCTGCACCCACGGCAATGGGAAATCCGCCGCCCACTATGCCGTTGGCCCCAAGTATCCCAAGCTCCACATCGGCGATGTGCATCGATCCGCCCTTACCCTTACAATATCCCGTACGCTTTCCAAAAAGTTCAGCCATCATGAGATTGAGATCTCCGCCCTTGGAAATCAGATGCCCGTGTCCTCTGTGCGTACTGGTTATATAGTCATCCTTACGCAGGTTTGCGCACGCCCCCGTGGCCACAGCCTCCTCGCCTACGTAAAGGTGCACAAAACCGAAGCATTTTCCGGCTGCAAAAAGCTCCGCCACTCGCTCCTCGAAATATCTTATAGTGAG
The DNA here is from genome assembly GCF_900107215.1 of Acetomicrobium thermoterrenum DSM 13490. Taxonomy (NCBI): domain Bacteria; kingdom Thermotogati; phylum Synergistota; class Synergistia; order Synergistales; family Acetomicrobiaceae; genus Acetomicrobium; species Acetomicrobium thermoterrenum. Next base: position 125,580 of record NZ_FNPD01000005.1, read on the forward strand.
CATGTTCCTGTACATCCACTGCAATGTTTCCCTTTCAATAGCCATGATATCCTACCTCCTTCTCTCATAATGCTTCTCTCATAATGTTGTTTAATTAAGCTAACGGTAACCTGACCTTGATCTGTCACCCCCTATCTCTAAGTGATATTTTATCGAGACGACACCCCTAAGGCTGATAGGCACCAGCCCTATAGGAACTCCTCACCAGTGGGCCGGCAACTACATACTTAAACCCAAGCTCGAGGCCCTTTTGCTCGTACATTTGATATTGTTTTGGAGGCACAAACTCCCTCACGGGAAGATGAGATAAAGAGGGTTGTAAATACTGTCCTATTGTAAGTATATCACATCCTACTGATATCAAATCGCTCATTACTTCTATTACCTCTTCATACGTCTCGCCAAGGCCGACCATGATCCCCGATTTTGTCAGCACCTTCGGGGCAATGGTCTTTGCCATCTCAATCAAGGCCAAGCTCCGTTCGTAGTCAGCCTGCGGCCTAACGGCCGGATAAAGGGAAGGGACAGTTTCAACGTTATGGGCTAAGACGTCTAAAGGAGCTTCAAGTAAGGTTTTTAAGGCATCCCTGTTGCCCGCCAGGTCGGAGGTCAAAAGTTCTACTTTAGCGCCGGGGTTTAATTTCTTTACTTCCTTCACCACCAAGGCCATGTGCGATGCGCCACCGTCGGATAGGTCATCTCGGGTGACGCAGGTTAAGACCACGTATTTAAGGCCAAGGGCTTTGCACGCCTCAGCGATATGTCGTGGTTCATCGGGGTCTAATGGCAAAGGGTTTCCGTGTCTTACGGCGCAGAAGTTACAATGTCTGGTACATACGTCTCCCATGAGCAAAAAGGTGGCCGTTCGAGACTTGAAACACTCCCCGACGTTGGGACATAAGGCTTCCTCACAGACAGTATGAAGGGTCATGCCCTTTATTAAGTCCTGCATTTGACTTAAGCTTTCTTCATCAGGCGCCGGTATCTTAAGCCACTCCGGAAATACCTGATTCATCTATCGTTACCCTTCCTTTGGAAGATGTATAGCTCTACCTTGAACGGACAAAGCCGCTTCCTTCAAAGCCTCACCTACGGTGGGGTGGGCAACTATAAGTTGGGCTATCTCATCGGCGGTAGCCTCCAGCTTCATGGCCATACAGGCCGTAGATATCAGCTCCGTAGCGTTAGGACCCAATATGTGTACGCCTAATACCTTTTCGTACCTTGAGTCCGCTACGATCTTTACCATTCCTTCGGCTTCACCCAACGTCAATGCCCTTCCGTTGCCGACCATGGGAAACCGTCCCACCTTTACGGGGATACCCGCTTTTTGGCAATCAAGCTCGCTCATCCCCACGGAGGCCAACTCCGGTGAGGTAAATATGCAGGCAGGAACGACGGAGCAATCCATTTCCCGCATACCGCCAGCAACGTTTTCTGCCGCGATTTCGCCTTCGGCCATGGCAACATGGGCAAGCATGTAAGGAGACGTACAATCGCCTACCGCGTAGATGTTGGGCACATTAGTCCTCATGAATTTATCTGTCTTAATTCGGCCACGCTCCGTCTCGACTCCTGCGTTCGTTAAATTTAAAGCTTGAGTGTTTGGAACGCGACCTGAGGCCAGGAGCAAATGTCCTGCCTCCACGGTTATATTTTCTCCGCTCGTTTTTTGAACCGAGACGACAAGGGAACTTCCCCTTTCCTCGATCTTCGTTACCTTGGCAGCTACGTGAATGGTTATCCCCTTTGACGATAAAATCTCATGCACGTAAGATGCCATCTCCTCGTCGATGTTTGACAATATCCTCGGCAAAAACTCTACCACCGTGACGTGGCAGCCTAGGCCTGAAAAAAGGGTCGCAAACTCTATTCCTATCACGCCGCCGCCAACTATGAGCATCGACGAAGGAATTTCTTGGATCTGCAATACGTCATCACTGGTTAAGACGTTTCGGCATTGCAGACCTTCAATCGGGGGCATAGAGGGCTTTGAACCCGTCGCTATGATGAAGCTGTCTGACCTTAATTCTGAAGTGCCATTGCCGTTTTTCACGACGATTTCCTTAGAATTGACGAACGAAGCCTCTCCGTAAATTACATCTACTCCCCACGATTCCAAAAGCGTAGCCACGCCATCGGTGAGCTGCTTTACGGTAGCATCCTTACGATCCATGAGCACTTTCCAATCAAAAGTACTTTCCTTGACCGAAAAGCCGTAATCCCGGGCCCTATCGAAGTTGCTTTTAAGCTCTGCGGCATGAAGCAAGACCTTGGTTGGTATGCAGCCTCTATTGAGACAAGTACCTCCTACCTTTTCCCCTTCAATCAGCCTGACATTGCATCCAAGCTGGGCTGCCCTTATTGCGGCTACATATCCTCCAGGTCCGCCTCCTATGACTGTTAAGTCCGCCACGATCCGTTCCCCCTTGCAGCTTAGAATCAAATACACCGACGATTTAGCAGAAATATGTTTCATGATATTACAGTTTTTAACCTGTTGTCGAAATTTAAGAAATGTTATAACAATATATAAGCATAGTATAGCACTACATCAATTATAATATAGTGCAGTTGATAAACCTGTCAAGGTATTCCTATTTCCAGACAAAAACACTACGGCCATGCAGCCTCGTGGGCTTACATGGCCGTAGTGTGCAACTTTTAATTCTGTAATCAGGTCGTTACTTTCCCGCAAACTGCGATTCCTCTCGCCTTACCCCCATCTTCATCTTAGAGGCGATTTTGTCGACGACTATGGCGATAGCGTTGTCTCCCGAGACGTTGCAGGCCGTTCCGAAGCTGTCTTGGGCGATGTAAAGGGCTATCATGAGGCCGAGCTGGGCCTCGCTAAAGCCGAGCATGCTTTCTAGCACGCCTAGGGCAGCCATCACGGCTCCGCCGGGAACGCCGGGTGCAGCGACCATGGTAATGCCAAGCATGGCAATAAAGCCGACCATGGAGGCAAAGGTAAACTGCGTTCCGTGAAGCATCATGACTGCCAGGGAGCACATTGTGATCGTTATCGTAGAACCTGCCAGATGTATGGTGGCGCCAAGGGGTATGACGAAGTCCCTTACCGCCTTGGAAACGCCATTTCTTTCGGCGCACTGGACATTTACGGGAATCGTAGCAGCCGATGACTGCGTTCCTAAAGCAGTAACATAGCCGGGGATCTGGTTTTTAAGGCACTGAAAGAAGTTTTTGCCTCCGTAGGTGCAGGCTATGGCAAAATAGACAATTATTAATATGAGATGGGAAGCGATGACGAGCAGAAAAACTTTGCCGAAAACGGACATTATCCTGCCCACTTCTCCCGCATGGGTCATGTTCGCAAATATGCCCGCCACGTGAAAGGGAAGCAGGGGAATTACCACGTAAGCAATGACCATGCTCACGATCTTTTGGAATTCGACCGTTACGTTGTAGAGGGTTTTTTCCTTCAGCGCGGATATGCCGATCCCGAGGATAAAAGCCAGCAGAATAGCCGTCATCACGCCCATGAGCGGCGGCATGTCGATCACAAAATAAGGGGGCAACAGGTGCTCTTCGGGGTTGGTGGCCATTATGTTGGAGGCGAAGTTGATTATCTTAGGCATAATATTAGTCCCGACAAAGAAGGCAAAAAGGCCGGCCAGTATAGTAGAGCCGTAGGCAAACGCGACCGTCATCCCAAGGAGCTTTCCCGCTCCCTTGCCCAGATCTGCTATGCCGGGGGCGACGAAACCAAGGATAATGAGGGGAATGACAAACCCCAGGAAATTTCCAAAAATGCCGTTGAAGGTGGCAAGAAGCCCGACACACCACTGGGGAAAATATTTCCCGATCAATATACCGCAAATAATGGCTATGATCAGCCTTGGCAGTAAGCCCATCCTCTTAAACATCAAAAGACCTCCTATCATTTGTTATAAAGATAACTTAAATGAATAAAAAAAAGCTTACACAACCGATCCGACCTGCTGTAACCTCATGAATCACCTCCGCATGTGTATTTATTCCATAATTACATGTATATTATATACGCAAAGTCTCTTTGTCTATGTATACATGTCAGGAAGAGCTATCAAAATATTTACGGTAAGGGGGATGCAAAATTTCATTATATATGTTAGGCTAACTACGGTTTTTTGAATTCCATTCACAAGAAAGGTGGTGGCAGTGCGTGGACGCTGGACCCGGTAGTCGTCGGTACAGTGCAATAAAGGATGAAGTTACGTTTTTAAATGAAGGACATCGCCTCAAGCGCGCTCTTCTTCCTTCGGAAGGTCGCAGCTACACTGCCGCCGCTTTGACAGCTTCAGCCTCTCGATACTCTCGATAGCCTCCGTTCAAAGCGTTTTCCAAATAAGCGGCAGAACCTTCCGATAAGATGAGAGCAGCCTTTGAAGGCCCTGGGCAATCGGCTTGGGCAACGTAATGTTGCCTCCGTATTCTTTTGCCCTCTAACCAAAAAAGCTCTCTGGGAGGTGATTTGCATGGAACAGAGAAACATCGATTTCTTCAAGGAAACGGTCGAAGAAATGCTCGAAAAACAGGACCTGGAAGCTTTGCGCCTTTATCTGGAGGAGCTTCACCCCTACGAGATTGGTGCGCTCTTGGACGAACTCGAAGAGTCCAAACAGCTCGTCATCCTCTCTCTCACTCTGCCGGAGGCAGCAGCTGAGGCTTTGGAGCACCTTGATTTCGACGACCAATACAGGCTCCTCGATCATCTAGACGAAGAGTCAGCAAGCAAGATAATCGCCGCCATGGGGCGAGATGCTATAGCCGACCTGCTTATGGCCATACACCCAAACAAAGCCCAGGAGATCATGGCCATGATACCCCGGGAGTACCTCGAAAGCATAAAGTTTCTCATGTCCTATCCCGAGGATTCCGCCGGGGGCATAATGTCCCTGGACTACATCCAGGCCAGGCAATACTGGACTATAGAGCGGGTGATAGAACACTTCAGAAAGGTCGGCAGAAAACAAAGCGTGACAAACTACATATACATCGTAGATGCCGTGGGCAAGCTTGTCGGCGTCCTCTCACTGAAGGAGCTTTTATTAAACGAGCCTAAGACAAAGATTGAAGACGTAATGCACACCAACATCATAACGGTTTTGGCTACGGCGGACCAGGAAGAGGCTGCCAAACTCATGAGCCAGTACGACCTCATGATACTGCCAGTGGTGAACGAACAGGGTCGCCTCGTAGGCGTCATAACGGCCGACGACATCATGGATGTCATCGAGGAAGAGGACACTGAAGACATCCACAGGCTGGGTGGAAGCCAACCTTTAGACCTGCCCTACTTAGAATCGACACTGACGACGCTTTTCAGCAAGCGCATCGGCTGGCTCGTTGTTCTTTTCGCAACACAGGCAGTGACGAGCAACATCCTGAAACATTACGAGGGAGTTTTAAGCAGCGTCGTGGCCCTTACTTTTTTCATGCCCCTGCTTGCGGGAGTGGGAGGCAATTCCGGGACCCAGGCTTCTTCTTTAATCATAAGGGGTCTTGCCCTTGGCGAGATCACGGTCCAGGACATAGCCGTCATACTCTTCAAGGAGCTTCGCGTAAGCGCCCTCATCGGAATCGTGATGGGAACGATCGGGTATTTCTTCGCCTGGACGGTCAGCGGTTCAACTGGCGTCGCAGCTGTCGTCGCCGTAACCGTAACGGTGGTTTTGATCGTAAGCTCCACCATCGGTGCCATACTTCCCATCGTCGGGAGGGCCTTCAGGCTGGATCCGGCCGTCTTTTCCGCCCCCCTTATAACCACCGTGGTGGATATCACGTCGCTGATGGTTTACTTCAACATTGCCATAAAGCTGCTCAAGTTAGGCGGATAGGATTTTCGAATGCATATATGGGAACTTTGAAAAGCACGGACAGAGGGATGTTCGTGCTTTTTTTATTCGTCCAGGACTTACTTTTTTGATATACCCTGCTATCGAATTATTAATATATTATGTTCTTGAGTTATACTAATTATTCTTTATTATAATTCATGCTGACAAAATAATATAATTTTATTCTATTTCAAATTAAATATCCTATGATAATTGTCATAAAATTAGGCGTGGCGAACATATTTGAACCTTTGTATATTTGTAATCAAATAATAAAATTTAATTAATAATATATTTTAAATATATCTATTTTTTAGAAATATTTGTCTTGTATAACGACATTGGCTAATTTATAATTAAACTTATAAATATATCATGATCTTTTAATCATGGAAGGGAGGAATTTTGACAATGGACGAAGGCGGAAGAAGACAGAGAAAGCCGACGTTGCTTGAGGCTGTCGTCGCCGTGGTGGTATCTTTTGCCTGCATAGGCATAGGCGTCCTGGCTTTGGGGGTTGACGTTCACATTCCCATCGTGATCGCAACATCTTTTGTGTGCCTCATTGGGCGCTTCCTGCTTCACATAAGCTGGAAGGACATCGAAGAGGGAATCTTTCGGGGCATCCACATAGGACTGCAGGCAATCCTCATTCTAATGATTGTCGGCATGATCGTGGGCTCCTGGATACAGGGCGGGATAGTCCCGACGCTCATCTATTACGGCTTGAGCATCCTGTCTCCAAGCATCTTTCTGCTTGCTACGCTTTTGATCTGCTCGATCGTGTCCCTGGCTACGGGATCCTCCTGGGGCACTTCCGGAACGGTAGGCCTCGCCTTGATAGGCATTGCAGCCGGCCTTGGCGTTTCCATGCCTCTTGCCGCGGGCGTGGTCATCTCCGGAGCATATTTCGGGGATAAGATGTCTCCCCTTTCCGACACGACCAACCTGGCACCTGCAGTAGCTGGCACCACCCTTTTCAGCCACATCCGTGCCTTAGTTTCCACCACGATGACTACCTACATTATCGTGGCAATCATCACTATCGTCCTTGGCTTCAGGTTTGCCGGCGGCACTCTTGACACGTCGAGGATCGAGGCCTTTCAAAAGCTTTTGGCTGCCGAATTCGACATAGGCCTACTTGGTTTCATACCGCCCCTCGTCGTAATAACTTTGGCAGCTTTGAAATTTCCTGCCATTCCCAGCATGTTCGCCGGCGTCGTTTTGGGCGGCATCATGATACTTCTTCAGGGAAACGGCCTGGGTACCATGGTCACTGCGATCCACTACGGCTACGTGCCGGCTTTAAGCGCTGAAATAGCGGAAGCTGCAAGCCCGGAGGCCATAGCCTCTATGCTTGCAGCCAAAGGCGTTACTGACGTCAATCCCGAGCTTGCCCGACAGGTGAGCGAAATGTTGAGCAGCCTGCTGGAACGGGGCGGTTTGGATTCCATGATGTGGACGGTCTCTTTGATACTCTGTGCCCTTTCTTTCGGCGGGGTCATGGAAAGATGCGGCTTTCTCGAGGTGCTGCTTGAGGCAATACTGAAACACGTTAAAAGCGTTACGGGAATGGTCGTCTCCGTCATGATCGGATGTTTTGCCACAAACCTCCTGGTTGGCGATCAATACACGGCAATTGTGCTTCCCGGAAGGATGTTCAAACCTGCCTTCGACAAGATGGGGCTGCACCCCAGGATGCTGTCGAGAACTCTTGAAGACAGCGGCACACTGACCTCCGTTTTAATACCATGGAACACCTGCGGCGCCTATCATGCGAGCCTTTTTGGCATACCTACCCTTGAGTTCGCGCCCTTCGCCTTCTTTAACTACATCAACCCAATAGTGGCCATAATTCTGACGGCCATGGGCAAGTTCATATTCTGGCGCAAGGATACTGACGACGACATAATAACCGAATAGTTTACGAAAAGAAAAAGGCCACCATCTTACCGGTGGCCTTTTTGGAGTTCCTTTAGGATTTCCTCTATCTTGGCAGCCATTATAAAATCATTTAAGAACAGTCCCTTTATGGCATAGGTGAATAAAGTTACGATCACGCGGTTATAGTGGACCGATATGTCAGGATGATGTCCTTCGGACTCGGCCAGCTCAGCTATTCTATCGAAAAACTGCCAGGATTCCCTGAAGTTGTTAAATTTAAAGGTCTTATTAAGTTTAAAAATGCCCTCATCCTCCACGATTCTCCATGAAGGCACCTGGCTCAAATATTCTTCGGCCTCCTCCCTTGTCATGGGAGGAATGCCTCCCTCGCAGGGTACGCATCTTTGATTCGTCAATTTTTCCATACCCTACACCTCCCGCAGAGAATCATTCAAGATAAATTATATATGGAAGGGGCCTTTCCCTGCCGCCGGGCGAGTGGTTGATCAAAGCACCCTTCCACCAAAGTCCGGATGATCCTCCCCCATCTAAATTGACGGCTTCTTTCATGCCGAATTGTTTGGCAAGGGCCCTCAACTCCGACAGGGTCATGCCCCTGGAGTGCCACGGGTCGCGGCCATCGACCACAACCCAGTAAATCCGCCTTCCGTCGTATCCCCAAAGCGTCCTAGGGTGTCTTTTATCGGTGAAACTCGGCTTAAAACCTTCGTTTGCATAGACCTCTCTTCCGTTGCGCAAAAGAGGCGGCCCTGCCTGAAAAGCCCACTTTGCGCCGTTAAACTCCTCGGGGACAAGAGCTGATTTTATTTCAACTTCCGTTCCCAATACCACGTTTGCGAAGTACTGCCTGCTGTTGCCCCTGGCAACGAGCAAAAAACCGTCGGGCGGGATATAGTGGCCTTTTGTCGTAGCGGCGCTTTGCTTCCAAGTCACCTTCCCCTCCCTCACCATTACTTCCAGGGCATCGGAGGGCAGTTTGGGAACCTCCATGCCGAATTCCGGCCTATATACGCTTATGCCGTGATAGCTCGGCGACACGTTCACGCCATCTAGAGCGAATTCCGCCTTCGATCCCACCACTACCTTTGCTGCTGCTTCGACTTGTCCGATATAGACCTTTCCGCTGTCGTCCCAGCCTATGGCGGTCCTGCCTCTGTAGGGCATGTAAGAGATAGCTCCGTCGGTCAGCACGAGCCCAATGGGTCTCGTTCCGCTGAAATAGCCTCCGTTTACCGCAGCCTTCGCCCCCGTCGCCTTGGCCATTTCGCTTAAAGGTTTAAATGTCCCGAAATGAGCGCTGGACAGGGCTATCTTCCCCGTCTCTGAAGTGGCGTCGTAGGAAAGGCAAACCCAATAAAGAGCTGGGCTTTCCTCGGAGCCGTTGTAGGGAACTATGGAGGCCGTCATGCCTTTGGGGAGGCGCGCCTTCACGTCATGGGCTTTGACGTAATCTATGAAGGGCCCGACGGTGACCAAATAGGCCCACTCCTGCTTCACGATGAATGCGGGAAATCCCAGATTTTTCAAATAGTCCGATAGATCTCGGGCACGAGCTTCGGCGTTCAAGGGAATTTCGTCTATCAACACGAGCCACAGCTTCGGAGGTCGCCCTACACCTTCCCTGTGCATCGTCACCGCGATGGGTCCTTCTTCAAGGGTCTTTTCGAAGATAAATCCCCTCTTGCAATTTTTCAGCCAGCTTACGAGGGAATTCAAGCCTTCTCGGCTAACGTTGGCTGCAGGTTCGTTTGAAAACAGTTCAGGTGCCTTTGGAGACATCGCTTCGGCCATGGTCAGATAGACCGTAAGATGGGGCGGAACATCCTCTTTTTCGCCAAACTCGCATATTTTGTCCAATATTTCGGCCTCGTTGAAAAGACCGAGGGCGCGAAGGGCAAACATCAAGGCCTCGGCGTTCGTCGCGTCCAAAGTTGGATAGAAATGTTCAAAGGGCGGCAATATTCCTAGCGCTTTGGCTGCCTGAATGGACTCTCCGTGAAGGGTGAGCTTCGAGACGTCAGCAAAGCCGGCGCCGTCCTGCACCACCGGCAGGTCCAGAGCCGTCATTATTTCATAGACCACTTCGCCCCTCGAAATTGCGCTGGCTCCGCCAACGTGCGCAACCGCTATAATGCACACAAGAAAAATAAAAGACGCAACCCGAAGCCTCTTAGATGCTCCCACGGCTTCGCCTCCCCTTAGGTTTTAACCTTTCGTCTTGTCCTTCAAATAGTACCTGCCGCCAGTATAAAAGAATTCATTCTTTAATTCCACAACCTCTTTAGAAAGCAGGAGTAAAACCAACACGTTCGGTATCACTATCATGGCCAGACTGATATCGAGGAAATGCCAGAGCACCTTGGCCCCGCCCACGGCACCTATGTATATGGCAGCAATGTAGACGTACCTCGACAGTTTTGCGGCCTTCAGGCCGAAGAGAAACTCCACCTGTTTTTCAGCGTAAAATACTAACACCAAAACGGTGGTTATGACGAAAAGAAAGAGGCTTAAGGCGACAAGGCCGCTTCCTAAGTTTCCGAAATACCTGCCAAAGGAAAGAGCTGCCAGGCTCGAGGGGTTGACGGCCGCTATCTCGCTCGTCCATATGCCGGAGATGAGAACGGCAAAGGCTGTAGCAGTGCAGGCGAGCGTATCCAGTATTACTTCCGTCACGGACCACAATCCCTGTCTGGTAGGATGGTCGGTGCTCGCCGTAGCGTGAGCGATGGGAGCGGTCCCCATGCCCGCCTCGTTAGAGTAAACGCCCCTCGCAAAACCCCATCTTAAAACGGCAGCCAGGCTCGCCCCCATAAATCCGCCAATGGGTGCCATGGGAACGAAGGCGCTTCGCAAGATGAGCCATATTACGGAAGGCAGCTTGTCTATCTCCATTACTATGATTATCACCACGCCCAGGGTATAAAGAAGGGCCATAATGGGCACCATCTTTTCCGTAACTTTTCCTATTCTTTTGATCCCGCCTATGACCACGACTCCGACGAACAACATGGCGCCCAACCCAACAAGGTATTCGGAAACGCCAAAGGACTCCGCCATGTTACCGGCAATGGAATTGGACTGCACCATGATACTGCAAAAAAGTTCCACAATGAAAGCCAGGGCAAACCATATGCCAAGCCATCTCCAACCAAGGCCCTTCGTCATGTAGTACATGGGCCCACCAACGTACTCTCCTTCCTCGTTTCTTTCCCTGTATTTAAGGCTTAGCACCGTCTCGGTAAACTTGGTGGCCATGCCCATCATAGCCACCACCCACATCCAAAATACCGCCCCAGGCCCTCCGTAATAGATCGCAACAGAAACGCCCGCTATGTTTCCTGCGCCCAGAGTGGAAGCGAGGGCTGAAGTCAGTGCCTGGAAGGGAGAGATTGTCCCCTCCCCCAATTCTTCCTTGGAAAATATCTTTCCCAGCGTCTGCTTAATGATGTAGCCAATGTACTTCACTTGAAAGAAACGAAGCCTGAAGGAGAGAAAGACACCTGTGACAACTAAAACTGCCATCATGGGAATTCCCCAGAGCCAGGCCGAGAAAACCTCGACCGCTTGAATAAAACCTTCCATTACTCTGCTACCTCCTTAAATATAGGTTTGACCAAAGGCCGACATGGGTCTGCAGGGCTAAATGATTTTGCTATAGAAAATCTGAGACAAGGGCGCTTTTGCTCGTGGACTTGGCTTTGAATAAAGCTAAAGAGAGGACCGACGATATGATAATAAACCGGATAATGATTTCAATTTAATATATTGTGCATTGTATTACTTCTTTTTTTAATAATCTCACTCTGTTATGGCATTGTCGTCCCTTCCTTGGGGTAATTTAAGGGCAAGATACTTTGAAAAGTAAACTTGATCATTACAACAGTTACTATAATTGACAAATGAGAATTATTCAAGAAAAAATTACATTAAAAATATTTCATAAATATCGTCTGCCTTCCCCATGACCATGAACTTAAGTTTATTGACAAGACTTCCAGCTGCATATATATTTAAATCATCGAAGGGCTTTAAGAAGTTTGAATTGTTCTTTCATGGGAATTATCAGTAAGTATAGTCGGGAGGTGCGTGTAATGAAAAAATGTTTATTTTATCTGTCGGTTATCGCTTTGGCTTTGTTCGTATCGGTAGCTCCTGTCTCTGCCAAGACTTACGTTGTAGGCACTAGCGCCGGGTTTCCTCCTTTTGAGTACATTCAGGAGGGCAAAATCGTGGGCTTTGACGTCGACCTAATGAAGGCCATTGCAGAAAGCCAGGGCTTCGAGGTGAAGTTTCAAGACATCAGCTTCGACTCCCTCATCCCAGGGCTTAACGCAGGCACTATCGACATCGTGGCTGCAGGAATGACCATCACCGAGGAGAGGGCCAAAGTAGTAGATTTCACCGAGCCTTACTACTCGGCAAACCAGGCTCTGCTGGTCAAAGAAGGCAGCGGCAATACCTTAACGGTTCTTTTCGGCAATCACAATATCGCCGTCCAGACGGGCACCACGGGCGACCTCTGGGTAGAGGAAAATTTGGAAAAGACAGGGATTTTAACGGGCAAGGTTACGCGCTTTGACACCTTCGTGCTCGCCATTCAGGACCTGATCAACGGAAACGTCGACGGCGTGGTCCTCGATACTCCCGTCGCCAAAAGGTACGCGGCTGAAAAGCCCGTCGTCATGGTGGCGGAAATAATCACGGGCGAACAATACGGCCTTGCCGTGGCCAAAGGCAACAAGGAGCTCCTCGAAAAGCTGAACAAGGGGCTTGAGGAAGTAAAGACGAGCGGCAAGATGGACGAGCTTTTAAAGAAGTACTTTTAGCCTTTATTAGCGAATAAATGAGGGATTTCCTTGCTTGATGCTCTTGTTTTAATACAAAAGTCCCTCCCAACTTTGTTGGAAGGGACTTTTGTAACGATAAAACTAACTATATTGATTGTGGCCATGGGGCTTATTTTGGGCTTAATTTTGGCCTTTTGTCAGACCTATGGAAGCAAGATCCTTCGCATTGTGGTGGCCGTTTACGACAGGATCTTCAGGAGCATACCGGAGCTTGTTCTGCTGCTTTTAGTCTTTTACGGCATGCCGGGCATCGGTTTGAGATTGAGCCCCTTTTACGCAGCCGTGGTCGCCCTGGGGCTTCGTGCCGCCGCCTACATGGGCCAAATTTTCAGAGGAAGCTTTATGTCCGTAGGCTCGGACCAGCTGACTGCCGCCTACTCCCTCGGCATGAGCGAATACAAAGCCTTCATTTACGTCATCTTCCCCCAGGCGATGAGGGCCTTCATCCCGCCCTTCGCAAACGAGTACGCTATCATATTAAAAGACACTTCTTTAGCCTACGCCATAGGCGTAGTAGAGCTCCTTAGACAAGGACAATACATAATCACGGTGGAATACGAACCGCTGCCCATCTTCCTTGCCATCGCAGGCATTTACTTCGTCTTGACCTTCGGCGTGGCGAGGCTCTTAAAAAAGCTCGAAAACAAACTTAAGATCCCCGGGATAGGAGTGTAAAGAGGTCAAAATGGCAGGTAAACCGCTTCTTAGAGTCGTAAACGTAAAAAAGAGGTTCGGGGACAAGGTCGTCCTCGATGGAGTTTCCTTCACGCTGAACAAAGGCGAAACAAAGGTAATCATAGGTCCCAGCGGCACGGGAAAAAGCACCTTGCTTAAGTCCGTAAACCGCCTCGTCGTCCCCGATGAGGGCGAGATATGGCTCGAGGACACGGAAATCATAAGGTGCACGAATATAAACGCCGTGCGCCAGAAGATTGGTTACGTATTTCAGGACTTCGGGCTCTTTCACCACCTTACGGCTTTGGAAAACGTCATGATCGGCCTGACCAAAGTGAAAAGGATGCCCAAAAAAGAGGCCGTAGAAAAGGCCCGTTACGAGCTGAACAGGGTCGGACTAACGGGAATAGAAGACCTTTACCCCGCCCAACTTTCGGGAGGGCAAAAACAGCGCGTCGCCATAGCCAGGGCGCTCGCTATGGAGCCGATACTAATGCTTTTCGACGAACCGACGTCGGCACTTGACCCGGAACTGATTGGGGAGGTGCTGGCCGTCATGAAAGAGCTTGCCGAATCGAAGATGACGATGCTCGTCGTAACCCATGAGATGGGCTTTGCCCGCTCCGTCTCCGACGAGATTATTTTCATAGAAAAGGGCATAATAGTCGAGCAGGCCCCTCCGGAAAAGATGTTCAGGGAGCCCGAGCATCAGCGAACGAGGGAATTTCTCTTTAAGCTCAAGGATCTTTACGGGGAAGGCGGCGAATAGACCGTGCTTGAATTTTTAAGGCAATTCCTGATCGTCGACATCTTCATCTCCAACTTCGGCACGTTAATGAAGGGCCTTGCCTTCACCTTCGAGCTTGCTATCGTCGCCATGTTTTTCGGCACAATACTGGGGGTTTTGCTTGCCCTGGGTCGAAGCTTCGGCAATAGACCCCTCTCCTGGTTATGCACAGCTTACGTTGAGCTGATCAGGGGCACTCCTCTGTTATCACAGCTTTTCATACTTTACTTCGCTCTTCCGCCTTACGGGATCAGGTTATCCGCCGTATCCGTGGCCTTTTTGGGCTTTATCCTCAACTCGGCAGCTTACCAGGCCGAGTACACCCGCGGATCCATCGAGGCCGTAGGCGAAGACCAATTCAAGGCAGCCTACTCCCTAGGCATGGGCAAATGGCAGACCATATTTTACGTAGTCCTTCCCCAGGCCATTCGCTGGTCCATCCCGGCCTGGATGAACGAATTCATATATCTTTTAAAGTGCACCTCCATCGCCTACATAATAGGCGCACCCGACCTTCTGACCCAGGGAAAGTTCATCGCAAGCAGAAACTACCAATTCTTCAGGGTCTACCTCATCGTAGCAATCATTTATCTTGTGATAGTGCTTGCAGCCACCTGGATCGTCGGCAAAATAGAACAAAAGGTCCAAATCCCCGGCTTCGGTTACGACAAGGCAAGGCGCTAGTTTTTTTGCCAAAATTCATATGCCCTAAGCCCCTAGAGCTTTTTTAAAGGCTTTTAGGGGTTTTCTTTTCTTCTTCAATTGACAAATGAAAGAATATTTTATATCTTATAGATACATGGGACAGTATGTCCCGTTTTTTGGGAGGAGAAGATGGCAGAGAGATCTTTCAAGGCCGATACCGTCGGAAAAGTAACTGCTGTGATGGAGCTTTTGTGTTCCTCCGATGGCACCTACAGCTTAAGGGAGATAGAAAGCCTGACGGGGATCCCGAAAAGCACCCTCCATCGTCTGTTGAAATCCCTGGAAAGGGAAGAGTGGGTTTACGCCGATCCCGAGACGGAGCGATACCGCCCGGGCGTGAGGTTTTTTCTCCTTCACAATGAAAGGCTCTTCCACCAGGCTCTGATCAACACAGCCTCTCCCGAAATGGAGCGCCTCGTCCGCGAAACGAATAAGACCGCCATCTTAAGCGTCCTGGAGGGTTCGGTCGGGCTATGTATACACCATGTTGAACCCTCAAGCCCCGTAAAATACGTAGCTCATCGCGGAATGACCATACCCTTGCACGTAAGCGCCACGGGAAAGGTGCTTCTTGCCTTCAGCCCCAAGGATCTGCAGGAACGAATCATATCTTCATGCCTTCCTTCCGATGTCGACGCTCATCGCCTAATAAGTGAGCTTGAAAAGATCAAAAGCGACGGATTTGCCTACAGCAGAGAGGAATGGATAACCCACGCCGGTGATATAAGCGTACCTATGTTCGACTCGAGGGGGACCTTCGTCGCCCAGCTGGGGCTGGCGGGGCTGGCCGCCAGCTTCGACGGCCAAGAAGAGGCCATAGCGCAGATGTTGAAAGAAGCCTCCCGCCGCATAGGATCAAAACTTTAAAAAGAGTTTATAAAAGAAAGTCTTAAATAAAAAGTACGAAGAAGGAGGTAGTTTGACGTGAAAGAAATAAACGAACTGAACGGCAAGGCTATGACCATCAAACTCGACCCCGAACTTCCCGAATACCCTCCCTTTGAGCCAAACGTAAGGCGCGCTCCCGACAGAGGATTTACTCTGACCCAAAAGGAGGCGGAACTGGCGCTTAAAAACGCCCTTCGCTACGTCCCCGAGGAGCTTCACGAAAAGCTGGCGCCAGAGTTCATGGAAGAGCTCGTAACCCGAGGCCGTATCTACGGCTACCGCTTCAGGCCGAAGGGGCGCATCTGGGGACGGCCCATCGACGAGTACAAGGGAAAATGCATCGAGGGAAAGGCCTTCCAGGTTATGATCGACAACAATCTGGATTTCGAGGTGGCTCTCTACCCTTACGAGCTCGTCACCTACGGCGAGACGGGACAGGTTTGCCAAAACTGGATGCAGTACAGGCTCATCAAAAAATATCTCGAAATCCTCGACAGAGAACACACCCTGGTTGTCATGTCGGGACACCCCTTGGGACTTTTCAAATCCCATCCCGAGGCGCCGAGGGTAATCATCACCAACGGCCTGCTCGTGGGCATGTACGATGACCAGCAAAACTGGCACAGAGGGATGCAGCTTGGCGTGACGAATTACGGCCAGATGACGGCGGGTGGCTGGATGTACATAGGGCCTCAGGGAATAGTTCACGGCACGTACAACACCATTTTAAACGCCGGAAGGCTGCACCTCGGCCTCAAACCGGGCGAGGACATGCGGGGACATCTCTTCATATCTTCAGGCCTGGGCGGCATGAGCGGCGCTCAGCCGAAGGCCTGCGAGATCGCAGGAGCCGTCGGCATCATCGCCGAAGTCGACCCCTCTAGGATCGAGACGCGAAGAAAACAAGGCTGGGTCTCCTACGTCTCCTCCGACTTAGACGAGGTATTTCGCGTCGCCAACGAGCACCTCAAGAAGAAAGAACCTATATCCATAGCTTACTACGGAAACATTGTCGATTTGCTCGAATACGCAGTGAAACTCGGCATAAAAGCAGAGCTCATATCCGACCAGACGTCATGTCATGCAGCCTACGACGGCGGCTACTGCCCCCAGGGGCTGACCTTTGAAGAGCGGACAAAGCTGCTGTCCGAAGACAGGGAAAAATTTAAACAGCTTGTCAATAAGAGCCTTCGTAAGCACTTCGAGCTCATAAAGTCCCTCGTCGACCGCGGGGCCTACTTTTTCGACTACGGTAATTCCTTCATGAAGGCCGTCTACGACGCAGGCGTGAAAGAAATTTGCAAAAACGGCACCGACGAAAGGGAAGGCTTCATATTCCCCTCCTACGTGGAGGACATCATGGGGCCGCTCCTTTTCGATTACGGTTACGGGCCCTTCAGGTGGGTATGCCTTTCGGGCAAAAGAGAAGATCTCCTCAAGACGGACAGGGCAGCCATGGAGTGCATCGACCCGGACCGCAGGCCACAGGACAGGGATAACTACATCTGGATAAGGGACGCCGACAAAAACAACCTCGTCGTAGGAACACAGGCAAGAATTCTTTATGCCGACGCAGACCTTCGCCTTACCATCGCCCGAAAGTTCAACGAAATGGTGAGAAAGGGCGAAATAGGTCCCGTCATACTTGGCAGAGACCACCACGATACGGGCGGCACGGACTCCCCCTTCAGGGAGACGGCAAACATCAAGGACGGAAGCAACATCACTGCCGACATGGCCGTGCAGTGCTATGCAGGAAACGCCGCCCGAGGGATGTCTCTTATCGCTCTTCATAACGGCGGCGGAGTCGGAATCGGCAAGGCCATAAATGGGGGCTTCGGCTTGGTATTAGACGGTAGCGAAGGGGTAGATAAGGTCATAGACAGGGCCCTATCCTGGGACGTACTGGTGGGAGTAGCTAGGCGATCCTGGGCAAGAAACGACGGTGCCATGGAAGTGGCCAGATCGGTCAACGAAAAATCCAAGGAAAACTACCACATCACCCTTCCCTACATTCCCGACGAGGCACTTGTCGCCAACACGGTCGCCGAAGCGTTGAAAAAGAATTAAAAATTAAACAAACATAAGGCGGCTTTAAAAGCCGCCTTATGTTTTACGGATCTAAAAGGGCCCGTACCCGACTAAATGGGCAATAATTACCATGGCCGTGCCTATTAAGTGCCAGAATATCATGAGAGGCCAGATGAACTTAAACCACCTGTCGTAGGGAATTTTGGCCATGCCCAAGGCGGCCATGAGCACACCCGACGTGGGGATGATCTGATTGGTAAATCCGTCGCCGTACTGATATGCAAGCACCGCAGTCTGCCTTGTTACGCCTATGAGGTCGGCTATTGGGGCCATTATGGGCATCGTTGCCATGGCCTGCCCACTTCCCGAGGGGATGAAGAAATTAATTAGCGACTGAACCCAAAACATCCCCGCTGCGGACAAAGCTCCCGGTAAATGGGAAACCCAGTTGGCCAGAGCATAGATAACGGTATCGATTATCTGGCCTTCCGTCATCACGACCAATATGGCCCTGGCTATGCCCACTACGAGGGCGCCAAAGACAATGCTTTTGGTCCCGTCGGCGAAGGCTCTCCCGATTGCGTTGGGAGTAAGGCCTCCCACCAACCCGGAGATGACGCCCATGGCAAGAAATATAGTGGCAAGTTCCATTATGTAATACCCCTTCGCCATGACGCCGTAGATCATATAGGCAAAAAACAGCACCACAACCAACAAAACCAACTTATGGGAAGAAGTAAGCTTGGTCGATTCGCTAGTATAATGGCCTGGAACCTCTTCATCCTTAAAGAGGTCGTAGACGATGCTGCTTTTAGGATCCTCTTTGACCTTTGAGGCATATCGCATCACATAGTAACAGGCCCCGAGGAAAAGCAGGGCGTAGCCTACAAGCCTGATCCCTATCCCAGAAAAAAGCGGAAGTTCGGCGATGCTTTG
Organism: Acetomicrobium thermoterrenum DSM 13490; assembly: GCF_900107215.1. Classification (NCBI taxonomy): domain Bacteria; kingdom Thermotogati; phylum Synergistota; class Synergistia; order Synergistales; family Acetomicrobiaceae; genus Acetomicrobium; species Acetomicrobium thermoterrenum. Next base: position 144,194 of record NZ_FNPD01000005.1, read on the forward strand.
CGCTACCCCGACGGTGAAAGGATTCAGGATGCCGCCTGCAAAGCCAACGGCAGCACCGGTAGATATAATAGCCGTCCCGACTATGGGATCGAAGCCGACGGCCCTGGCCAAAGCAACGCCCATGGGAATGAAGACTATCGTCTCCTCTGACATGCCAAAGGAAAGTCCTCCCAGGGAAAAGACGAACATGGTCGCGGGGATGAGAAGCTTTTCCCTTCCCTTTAATTGCAATACGACCTTCGATATCCCTGCATCAATAGCACCCGTCGCCTGAATTATCGTAAAGGCCCCTCCGACGATGAAGATGAAAAATATCACCTCACCGGCAGCGATCATTCCCTTTGGAACGGATGCAAAGACATCGAAAAAGCCAACGGGAGTCGGTTCAACGTAGTGAAAGCTGTCGGGATCGACGAGCGTTCTTCCCGTAGCCTCGTCCCTATACCTCTCGAACACCCCGGCAGGAACTACGTAAGTACCTACCGCCACCACGATAACGATCATAAACAAAAGCACATAAGTATGTGGTATGGCCAACTTTCGCATTTTTAGCCACCTTTCTTTTCAAAAAGTCCGTAAATACGCTGTTTGTGATATTTACTGGTTCTCCGGGCAGCTACACACCCCCTTTACAGCCCCTTCCCCCATTCGTAGATTTTATTAACATGCAAACTTTTTACCACGATCGTTAGGAAACTGTCAAGGCACTCCTGGGGGTATAGGAAAACAAACTTCCGCTTGCAGAATGCATAGGGGTGTTTTATAATCGAATACGCAGTGGGCGACTAGCTCAGCGGGAGAGCGCTTCCCTCACACGGAAGAGGTCACAGGTTCGAAACCTGTGTCGCCCACCATTTTTATTGGATTTCCTTAGGCAGATGCATATCCTCAATATCGTAAAGCCCCGATGCTATGGATAGGGCATCGGTAATACCGCACTCCACCAGGGGAGCGAGATAGTTAGCGCCTCCAAAGATCAACATATAACCTCGCGTACGATCTTTTATGCTCATCTGATATTTTGGCGGCATTAGATACCCCAACTCGAAAAGTCCGCTTATGTTGTCGTTTTTGCAGTCGTTGATGGCCTCCACAACCTTTTCGTACATAAAGGAAGGAAAGGTCTTGATGGCGGCCGTGACGCAGCCTTTCCCCGTGCGAACCGCAGACATCACTTCAGTGAAGCCTCCCCTTATCAAAAGCTCTCCCGGGCTCAAGGTAGTGCCCGAATGGGATATAACATCGACGAAGCCCTTGCCTTTGTAGCCCTGCAGCCTGAAAAGTCCTGTAGCAACGGTCTCCACATAGACGCCGCAGCGCCTCAAGGCTACATCGTAATTGGCCGAAGAAAGGCAAAGGATGGCGCAGCGACCTTCCGGAACCCTGTAGTTCCAAATCCTCTTTCCCTGGGGTAAGATCGCAACCAAGGGCGAGACGATGACGTTGGACTCAGACACCTCGGCCAACAACGACAGAGCTTCATCTTTTAGCTTCTCTGGAACGGAGGTGATGTTCACGATGACCTTGCCCTTGTTAGAACAAGGATCCAGATCGCTTTTCATGATCAGCATTTCCGTCTCCATGGAAGAAAGGCCTATGCGATCGAAGACGAAGATGGCTCTAGCCTCCTCGCTGCCTTCGGCGGTAAGCATCACGCCCTTTCTTCCAAAGCGCGTGATAAGGCCTTCCTTCTCCAGGTTGGACAGGTGATAACGAACGGTTCTGTCGTCGATGGAAAAACCGCGCTTATCGAGCTGTTCCTTCAATTCGACAGAGGTCAACGGATCCTCCGAAAAATAGAGGCTCCTAAGTATTTCTATAACTGTTGGCGGATATTCTTCTGCGTTGTTTCCCATCGGTATCTTCACCGGTTATCAACTCCCGTTGTATCTGTATAAATTTCAGCATTTATATTAGTATACCTCAAGAAGGTATGGCAAATCGGAGAGCTGTCAAGCGATGCTCAAACGGGGCTCTCCGATTTGTAGATTTCGTTAATAGACCAATCCCGTGCTTCGATGGAAGAACAGGGCCTTAAGGTATGTAATCGGGCAAAAACGCCTTTTCAAGATCTCGATATTTATTAAAGCCTATCAAATCTTTAAATTCCCCGAAGGGGACCACGAGGTCCGTCCTTCCTTCGGCGATGCCATCTTTTATCACGTCAAGGTAATTCATCATGCCCCTTATGGCAGCAAACAGAGGACCTACTGGGATGCTTATACGAGCTACTCCCATCTCGCGAAGCTCGTCAATGCTAATAAGAGGAGTCTTGCCGCCGCTTACGGCATCGAAGAGATTAATGCTAATGGGTGCCTGAATTTCCCTTATTAATCTTTTTATGTCTTCTTTGGTGCGGGGAGCCTCGATGAATATTAAATCCGCTCCGGCTTCAGCATAGGCATTGCCTCTGCGTATGGCCTCCTCCACACCGCTTACGGCTATGGCATCGGTCCTGGCGTTAATGACGAAATCGGGGTCCAATTTCTTTTTGACCTCTATGCAAGCCTTTATCTTGAGCACCATTTCCTCCATCGGAATTATTTGCTTTCCTTCAAGGTGCCCGCATCGCTTGGGGAAAACCTGGTCTTCTATATTCATTCCCGCCGCACCCGCTTTTATGAACTCCTCCGTAACCCTCATGGCGTTTATTGCGTTGCCAAAGCCTGTATCGGCATCCACCATGACGGGTATTTCTACTGCATCTATTATGTTTTTGGAAAAGTTCAACGCCTCGGAGAAGGATAAAAAGGCCATATCGGGAAGTCCAAGATATGAAGCCGAAAGGCCGAAGCCGCTGACCTGACAGGCCTTAAAGCCTGCGCGCTCTATGAGCTTAGCAGAAATAACGTCATGAGCGCCCGGACAAACGAGGGCTTTTCTTTCCAAGATCATATTTTTCAACAAGGTCGATTTCTTCATACAGACGATCCCTCCAGATCAATTTTTTTGCTGACCATCTTTTCTATTATCAAAAAACCGACGGCGACGGCAAGTCCAATCATCGAATAAAGATGATGGGGAAAAAGCAGCAGCACTCCTCCTGCGAAAAAGGCCGCTCTAAACAAAAGGTTCGTCCTGCTGTCTATGTGTCCGAAAAAGCCGTAAGCCATAAATATGGCTCCCAAAAAGCCGGTGACTGCACAGATTAAAATCTGCAGAGGCGCCCCCCTGCCAACGAAAGCGGGGTTCCAGACGAAGAAAAAGGGCATGATGAAGGCCACGATACCCAATTTCACCGAATTAATTCCCGTCTTAAACCAGTCGCCCTTTGCTATGCCTGCAGCCACGATTGCCTGGGTGCAGGTAGGTGGCGTTAGACCGCCGAGCAGCGACCAATAAATGAAAAATAGATGGAGCGCCACAGCATCAGCTCCGAGTCTGAGCAGGGAAGGAGCCAGAATGGAAAGGGAGAGGACGTAAGTGGGAACGACGGGAAGTGAAGTCCCCAAGATAAAGGGGACGAACGTGCTTATAATCAGAGCGAATATGAAGCTGTCCTGTCCCACGCTCATTATCAGGCTGCTTATCTTAGGAGCTATGCCCGTTATGCCCACCATGTTTACCAAAATGCTGACCGATACCAGTATGGGAACGATCCTGGCAAGGCTTATGCCGCCTTCAGCCAAAGCGGCGATCATTTTTTTTATGCTTTTCATAAGTCCGCTTTCGGGAATTTCACTTATGAACATGAGAATTATGGTAGAAAGACAGGTATAAAATCCTGCGGTAAGGAGGGGCCTCCCGACGGCAACAAGGCCCAGCAAAACAACGATGGGAATGACGAGACAGGAGAGGCGCCTGAAGGTCAATATTTCCTTCCACTCGGGAATCTCATCTTCCGGCACGGGAGCCAGGCCCAACCTCAAGGTCATAAACTGCACGCCAGCATAGACACTCGTGTAATAGAGGACGCAGGGAATGATGGCGTAACCTATTATCTTTAAATATGAAATTCCCAAAAATTCGGACATCATGAAGGCGGCGATGCTCATTATAGGCGGAGTTATGCCGCCTCCCGTAGAGGCGACCGCCTCAACGGCTCCGGCAAAGTTGGGAGGATATCCCAGACGCTTCATCATCGGTATAGTGTAGCTTCCCGTGACGGCGACGTTTGCCACTCCGCTTCCCGATATGCTTCCAAAAAGCGCGCTGGCCACTATGGCGGCTTTAGCAGGACCTCCCTTCCATTTGCCTGTCAATGCAAAGGCTATATCTATGAAGGTCTTCCCTCCCCCACCGGCCGACAGCAAGGCCCCAAAGATTATGAAAAGGGATATGAAGGTGGCCGACATGGCGGTGACGCTGCCGTAAATACCCAAGGGAGAGAAATAGACCGAGTTGACTACGAAGTCCCAGGACAACCCTCTCAATTTCCACATTCCGGGAAATATGTCTCCAAAGAGGGCATAAAATATCAAGCCGGCAACAATTATCGGGATGGCCCAACCCACGGCCCTCCTGGTAGTATCGAGGATTATGACGGTTAAGGCGATCCCGAGCAACAGATCTAACGTATCTGCGCTTCCGGGATACATGTAAATATTTAGCGTCTTGATGTATATATTCACATTTGCCGCTATTATAAAAAGAAGTTCTAAGATGTCCAGCGTAGTCAGCCTGTTCGTCTCGTACTTTTTCTTAAAGGGAAACACCAGCGCGGCCAAGGATATGCCGAGACCTACGTGAATCGCCCTAAGCTGCAAATCGAGCAAGTGAAAATATATCGGAACAGTAAGCTGCGCCACGGAAAGCGCTACAGCCAACCAAAAGATGACGGAGGTCTTTACATCGGGAGCATCGATTCTGTCTTTGGTCATGTCAAATATTGATCCTCCTTCTCATATCCCCCTATGTCAGGGACATATAAGGGGCAGCCGAAGAGGGATATTTCCTGCGGAATGATCGGCTGCCCCTTTGCCTTATTTGGGTCTACTTTTTGTATTCAGGAGGTATAAACCTCTCAGGAACTTCGATGCCCCTTTCCTGGGCGTAACGTATCAGACCTGCATGAGCGTAAATTTCACCGCCCTCAGGGACGTTTTCGAAGAAATCTGCCACGGGGTCCCAACCCTTAATTGCGGGATAGGCGGACGCCACTTCATCGAAACCTTCGACGTAGGCTTTAACGATTTGATACCCGATTTCCTCGGGCAGATTGACCGATGCTACGGCCCCTACGATGGCGCACTCTTCCATGATGGGTCCCACGTCCGGCAACTGCTTGATCTTGCCCTTGGGCGTCTCGAGGAAGATCATGTAGGGGTAACGCTCCCTTATCTTAGCCACGTCATCTTCGCTGTAACCTATGACCGTGATGGGAAGGGTGAGGTTGACCTCGATCATGGAAGCATCCAGGCTGTCCAGGGGTGATGTCTTTTGAAGTCCCACTATCCTTCCGTTTTTCATGGCGTCAACGGCATCTCCGTAGGCTGCAGGAACGAGGTCTATCCCGACTTTAAGAAGTTCGTTAAATTTAAAGACATATTCGGCCGATGCGGAGCCGGGGATGCCGGGGCTGAACTTCTTGCCCTTCAGTTCCTTAAAGGTAGTGACGCCTGAGTCCTTTCTCACGTACAGACGATCGGCAGTAATATTGCGCATGAAAAGCCAGCGAACGTCTTCCCACTTCTCCTTCTCGAAGGTATCCATACCCTTCACCATTTGATAGGCAGAAGGCAGATCAACACATAACGCAAAATCGAACACCCCCGTCTTGATTTTCCTTAAGTTATCGAGGGCTGCGCCGCTTTCGATGACCGTAACCTGAATGTCGTTTTGGGCCTCGTTTATCACGTTTGCCGTAGCGACGCACCAGGCATAGACACCCGAGGTGGAGGACGTGCTTCCCATATTGAGGTATTGTTTTTCCGCCATTGCCGGCGAAGTTAAAAGACACAAGGCTATGGCGAAGAAAAGGAACCAAAATCCTTTCTTTTTCATCTTTCTTCCCTCCTTAAAATTATGACTGCTCAAAATATCTTCCCTTCAGGACTCGCTCCATACCGCTTTTACGAATTTAGACCGTACACTTATCCTGCCGCGAAATCCCCGTACTTCTTAAGGTAAGGTACCAACCCTCCTTCTTTTAAGATGGCTTTCATGATATCGGGCATCTTTTCCATGGGAATTTTTATGTCCTTAGATATGTTCAAAACAAACCCTCTTTCCAGGTCCACCTCAAGTTCGTCTCCGTCATCTATTTCGTCGGTATCACATACCAGGGCGGGAAGGCCGATGTTGATGGCATTTCTGAAGAAAATCCTGGCAAAGGACTTCGACAGCACTGCTGATACGCCCGATTCCTTTATAGCGATGGGGGCCTGCTCTCTCGATGAACCGCATCCGAAGTTTTTTCCGGCTACGACCATGTTTCCCCGTTTCATTTTCTTCGAAAATTCGGGGTCGATGTCCTCGAACAAATGAGCTGCCAGATCGCTTAAATTCAAGGTTTTTGTGTATTTGCCGGCTATTATGTAGTCGGTGTTTACGTCATCGCCAAACTTGTGGGCCTTTCCCTTCAATAAAAGATCGCTCATCTTCCATCACCTTTCTGCCGACTTCAGTCCAAGTACTTTCTAGGGTCGGCTATTCTGCCCTCTATCGCCGAAGCTGCGCACGTAGCGGGTGAGGCCAAATATATGTTCGACTTGTTGTTGCCCATTCGACCCTTAAAGTTTCTGTTAGCCGTGGAGATGACGTTTTCTCCCTCTCCCGGCACGCCAAGATGTGTGCCCGGACAGGGTCCGCACCCCGGCGGGATGAGCGTAGCTTTTGCTTCGACCAAGGAGGCTATGATGCCCTGCTTTGCGGCCTCAAGCATAACCTCCCTCGAAGCAGGACATACGAGCAGCCTGACAGAATCATTTACCTTCCGCCCTCTTAAGATACTTTCAGCTTCCTTTAAATCCTCTAAACGTCCGTTGGTGCAGGTGCCTATGAAGACCTGCTGTACGGGAATTCCGATGGCTTCATCCACGGGGTGGACGTTGTCGACGGCGTGGGGAAAGGCCACTTGAGGTTCGAGGTTAGCTGCGTCGATATGGAGAACATCTATGAAATTTGCATCTGCGTCGCTCAACTTGGGAGTAAAGAAACGAGATGAACGGCTGCGAACCCATTCGAGCGTCTTCTCATCTGGCGGGACTATCCCCCCCTTGGCCCCCGCTTCGATCGCCATGTTACAAAGCGTCATCCTGCCTCCCATTGACATGTCGTCGATGCAACTGCCTGTAAATTCGAGACAGAGGTAGTCCGCCCCGTCGGATTTCAATATTCCTATGATGTGAAGCATGAGGTCCTTGGGATAGACTCCACGGGTTAGCCCCTTTTCGACGACGATCTTCATGGTCTGGGGGACCTTAAGCCATAATTTGCCCGTAAGGAGCACGCCGCTTGCGTCGGTTGATCCTATGCCGAAGGAAAATGCCCCGACGGCACCGTAAGTGCAGGTATGAGAATCGGTCCCGAGGGCGATGTCGCCAGGCAAGACCATCCCCTTCTCCAGCATCAGTTGATGGCAGATCCCTTCGCCGACGTCGAAGAACCTTATTCCCTGCTCCTTCGCGAAGCTTCTCAACATATCGTGGAGACCGCTGATCCGTTCGTTTGGACTTGGCGTGGCGTGGTCAAGGACGAAGGCAACCTTTGCGGAGTCCCACACCCTTTCCCTTTCAAATTCCCTGAAGGCCTTGATCGCAAGCGGGCCCGTGGCGTCGTGACACATCAACATATCTACGGGTACCACGCAATAATCTCCTGCCTTAACCTCTTCGCCGACGTGACCGGAAATTATCTTTTCGACAATCGTCTTTCCCATATCGATGCCCCCTGTCGTCTCTTTCGTATAGGAGTGGGCGATGTTTTGATGTTTTAGGGTAAGATAGTTATTCAAGCATGCAATATTGGAAGTGTCTTTCCATTGGTTGTTTTAAAAATACCACTAATATAATTTTTGTCAATAGTAGGATGGCATGATTTTTAGTGATATCGATGATGTCTCTTAATATCCACAGGGCGAACAAAAACATCATTAATATAACGTATGTTCCAGCGGTCTTTGAAGGCGAGACACCTCTGTATCTCCTTCTTTCCGCCGCTAATTGAGTTAGTTTCCCTGCTTATCAATAAAAAGAAATTTCATGACCGGCACAATACATATATATGCATTGTATCATTTGGTCAAAGACAAATAGATAAATTTTTAGCGATATAACCCTTTTTCATATATTGACTTAAAGGTAAAGGAGTGATAAGCTCGACAAAGATAGGAAATATATATCCGTTATTATGATGCAAAGGGCATCACGATCGGAGGGATCGAATTGGAAAAGGTTTCGTTATTGGTGTCAACGGGAAATTTGGGCGATAACATAATCGAGGAGGGATCCTTTTACGAAGGAGTGAAACGTCAGATCGATTGTTTCGCCGCAGATGCCGGCACTGCCGATGCAGGTCCCACCTTTTTGGGCGCCGACATGCCCCACAACCCAATCGAGTGGGAGGAACACGACCTAGAACTTCTCCTGGTAGAAAGCAGAAAAAGAAACGTTCCTATGATAGTTGGCTCCTGTAGCACAACAGGTACCGACAGCGCAGTGGACAGATATGCAGATATCATCAGAAGGCTTGCCAAAAAACACGGGTTGGAGCCCTTCAAAATGGCCTTGATATACTCTCAGGTCAGCAAGGAGGAGCTGCAAAGAAGGCTCAAGGATATCGAACCTCTCGAGGCTCCCTACGAACTTACCGAAGAAGTCTTAAACGAGACGACAAACGTAACGGCATCCATGGGCATAGAGCAGATCGTACACGCCCTGGAAGAAGGCGCAGACGTAATTTTAGCGGGCAGGGCCTGCGACGACGCTGTCTTGGCGGCCTACCCCATATATAAGGGCTTTCCCAAGGGTATCAGCCTGCATATGGGCAAAGCTGCCGAATGCGCATCGCTGGTATGTTGGCCCCAGATGGTGAAGGAATCCATCATAGCGACGGTCACCAAAGAATACTTTTCAATAGAACCCATGCATCCGGCACAGCGGGCGACGCCCCACAGCGTGGCGGCCCACTCGATGTACGAGAGGACAAACCCCTTTGTACAAGGTGTGCCCGGCGGGATTTTGGACATGCACGAATCCGAGTACGTCGCCGAAACGGACCGCATCACCAGGGTTTACGGGAGCAAATTCGTCCCCTCTCCCGACGGAACCTACAAGGTGAAGCTGGAGGGAGCCGGCGAGGTGGGCTACAGGGTGTATCACCTGGTCGGAATCAGGGACACGAGGGCCATCGCAAACATCGACCAAATATTGGTGGATACCCGAAAGAAGGTCTCTCAGATCATAGGCCCCCACAGAGACAAAGACTACGAACTTTACTTTCACGTTTATGGCAAAAACGCCATCATGAAGGAATTCGAACCTCAAGAGCAAATCACAAGCCAAGAACTTGCCATCGTCATAGAAGCCATATCAAAAGACGAGGAGTTGGCCACCTCCGTGGCAAAGTGCGCCAAATTCCGCTTTTTCTACATGAGCTATCCCGGACAGATGAATTCCTCCGGCGGATCGGTGGCGCTTCTTACGGACGAACCGCTTTATCCCAAAAACAAATGCTATAAATGGACGGTGGATCACCTCCTGCGATTGGACGATCCGCTGGACGATAAGATATTCAGATTCTCCTTTGAAACTGTCAGGGGAAGGTAACGATGAGCGCGCCGAGGGACGAAAAGGATACGTTGCTCTGCAAGCTTGCCCGCTACTACGCCTCGTTGTCGTATGACGAAGTTCCTGCCAAAGTCATAGAAAGGGCAAAACGTTCACTGGTGGACTTCTTGGGCGAGCTGGCTGCAGGTTTTTACGTGGGGGAGCTGGCCGAGGCGGTAAATCCCTACCTTGTGGAGCTCGGAGGCAAGCCTGAGTCGACTTTACTTTGCGTAGGCAGAAAGATGCCTGCCCAAAACGCCGCCTTCGGAATGGGAGTAATGGCACATGCCATAGAGCTCGACGACGGCCACAGGTGGGGAACGTCACATCCTGCCGTGGCAATCATGCCTGCCGTGCTGGCCGTAGCCGAAAGGGAGAAAAGCTCTTACAGCGAAATCCTTTTAGCCATAGTCATCGGCTACGACATGATGCTTCGGGCGGCCAGGGCGATAAACCCCGCACACCTTAAAAGAGGGTTCCATTCGACTGGGACATGCGGCTCTTTAGGCGCTGCTGCTGCATGTGCGAAGCTTTTAAACTTGGACGAAGAAAAGACGGCTTACGCCATATCGATGGGCGGGCTTCAAAGCGCAGGATTACAGGAGATGCTCCACGACCATCCGGGCGTGAAGCCCCTTCAGCCGGGAAAGGCTGCCTCCGCAGGCGTCCTGGCAGCAGACTTAGCAAAGCGCGGTGCCAAATCTCCCAGGACCCTTTTTGAGGGAGAGCACGGCTGGCTTAAGGCCATGTGCGATTCGAATTACTCCGCCGAAGCCTTAGTAGGAGACCTTGGAACCCGATTTGAGATTCTTTACACCTACACGAAGCTTTATCCCACCTGCAGGCACTGTCACGCTGCCATAGACCTGGCGCGGGAGGCCAGGGAAACGCTATCCTGTGAACCGGCCGATATAGAATCCATCGAAGTCAAAACTTACAGGCTCGGCATCGTGGAAGTTGGCCGGATACAGGTGCCAAAGACCCTACAGGAGGCCATGTTCAGCCTTCCCTTTGCCGTAGCAATAGCATTGACCCGAGGAAACGTCACGCTACAAGACTATACACCTGAGACGTTAAGCGATCCGAAGCTCATCTTTTTGGCCAAAAAGGTCCAAGTAATTGAAGACCAAAAATTAAATGACCTGTACCCCGAAGAAAGGGGTGCTCATATGAAGATAGTTTTAAAAGACGGCCGAAGCTTTGAAGAATACATCCCCGTCGCCAAGGGAGAGCCGGAATTTCCCGTTACCGACGAAGACTTAAAGAAAAAGCTGCAAGCCATGTTATCCCCCTACTACCCCAACGCCTTCTTCGAAGGCCTGTGGAAAATGACGGTAGAGGGGAATATCGAAAGTCCAAGCTACAGAGAGATTATTGAACACTTTGGGAGGTTTTGTTCATGAAGACAAAAAATATCTGTGATTTAGCCAGAACCGTCAGGAGCAAAAATGCCGGAAGCTTCATGATAACCCTGGAGATCATATTCGACGACCGGCAAGTGTACGAAAGGGTAAAAAAAAGCGGAGCCATAACGAGGGAGGCGATAGCCAAGGCCTATAACGTAGAACCCGAAAAGATCTTAGACTTCATGTTCTTCGATCCGGGCATGGGCATCAAGGCAAATTATCAGCGCCCGATCCCAAGCGGCGGACCTGCCGAAACGGACGTCTACGGCTGTCAGCAGTACGCTCCCCTCTTCTCGCTTGAAATACCTTGGGAGGAGTGACGATGAGTAAGACCATCGCCGAAACCTTGGCAGATTTCATACAAAGGGCATCTTACGAAAATTTGCCCAAAGAGGTGACCCACCAGGCTAAAAGATGCCTTTTGGACACCTGCGGAGCCGTAATAGCGGGAAGCTATCACTCGACGTCAGGAAAGATAGCCCAAAACTACGCAAGGTCCCTGGAGGAGCCGCCCAAGGCTACGATAATTGGAACGGACATCATGAGATCTCCTCAAACGGCTGCCTTCGCAAACGGCATCGCAGCACACGCTCTGGAGCTCGACGACGGCTCAAGGCATGCAACCTACCATCCCGGATCCTCGATCATACCTTCCTCCCTCGCCCTATGCGAGGCGGAAGGTAAAGCTGCTCAGGATTTGATCGCCGCTATCGCCGTTGGCTACGAAGTCTCCATAAGGATAGGAAAATCCATGAACCCACACCACTACCTCAAGGGATTTCATCCAACGGGAACGGTCGCTCATTTTGGCACGACGGCAGCCTGCTCCCAAATATTAAACTTAAGCGTCGAAGAAACGGTCAACGCCTTAGGACTTGCCGGAAGCCTGGCCTCTGGCATAAATCAATACGAAATTGATGGTTCTCTGGTAAAACATTTACATCCAGGAAATGCGGCAAGAAACGGAATCTTGACTGCCTTACTGGCTAAAGAAGGCCTGACGGGCCCAAGGGGCGTAATCGAGGGACGACTTGGTTTCTGTCACTGTTTTTCCGACCGATACGACATCTCTTCCATCACGGAAGGTTTGGGAACCCAATATGATATTTTATCCATTTACTTCAAGCCCTACCCCTCCTGCAGGTACGTCCACTACGCAAACGAGGCTACATTGAACATCCTAAAGGAGCACCCTATGACACCAGAAGACATTGACCAAATCCATATCCTCACACACCAAAACGCAAAGCAGGGCTCTGATATCCCCGATTACCAAACGGTCTTGCACGCACGCTTGAGCATCCAATACGGAATAGCCTCAATATTAGCCAGAGGCAAAGCCGGGCTTCAAGAGTACACGGAAGAGGCGATAAAAGATCCAAAGGTGCATGAAATTGCAAAAAAGATCACCATAGAAATAGATCCTGAAATTCAAAAACTATATCCGAATCCCAGGAGCATGATCGTCCAAATTAAGGATAAAAAAGGCAATATCTATTCATCGCGCGTAGATTATCCAAAGGGTGACCCGGAAAATCCAATGACAGACGAAGAATTGACAGATAAGTTCATCGACGTCACGGAAGGGGTCATTTCAAAGAAAAGACAGGCGGAGATCATTGAAAATACGTTAAACGGATCGCACGACGCGCCGGTAAGAAGTTTGATGAGACTGTTAAGGTTCTAAGTCATATTTTTTAAATTAATAGAGGAGGAAAAGAAGATGTCGGAAAAACAGACGATGAGCAGACGGTTATCGGAATTCGCTGTCAACTTGAAATATGAGGACATTCCTTCGGAGGTGATGGAACACCTCAAAAACGTCATGCTTGATGGCTACGGGTGCGGGCTATTCGGATCCACCACCCCGTGGATGAAGATCTACAAAGACGTCCTGACCGCCAGAACGGATAGAAAGGAAGCCTCCATATGGGGAACGAGGGATAAAACTTCCGTCACGGCCGCTATGATGATAAACGGCTCGGCCATAAACTCCTTTGAGCTCGACGACACGCATACCGACGGGATAATTCACGTTTCCACAGGAGTTTTGGGATGCGTCACCTCCTTTGCCGAGATGCTTGAAAATATTAGCGGGAAGGAATTTTTGGTCGCTGCCGCCCTGGCCTACGAGATATCCTGCCGCGTGGCCGCACCCATCGGCATGGAGCTGGCCCACGAGGGATTTAACAACACAGGCACCACCTGCGTATTCGGCTCTACGGCGGGCGTGGGAAGGCTGCTTGGCTTAAACGCTGAGCAAATGCAACACGCCATGGGAATTTCAGGAAACTGGGCAAGCGGCCTGCAGGCCGTACAGTTCGCCTCCATGGCAAAAAGGATAGTGCCCTCCAAATCCTCGGAAGGAGCCATCGTCGGAGCTTTGCTCGCCAAAGAGGGCTTCACGGGGATCGAAGACGTCTTCGAAAACGAATTCGGAGGATTTTACCATTGCTTCACCGACAGAGTCTACAACGAAGAGCGCACCTGCGGCGAATTGGGCGACCGGTGGGAGCTCATGGGCATTGGACTTAAGTTTTACTCCACTTGCCGAAGCAAACACACGACCATAGACGGCTTGAGAAAGTTCAGGGCGGAACATCCCGAGATAAAGCCTGAAGACATTAAAAAAATAGTCGTTCACACCACGTCCATAACGAGAAAGTACTCCGTCGACGCCGACGATATAAAAAGCGTAGTTTCAGCCCAATTAAGCCATCCTTATGTCTGTGCCGTTACGCTCATGGAAGGGAACGCCTTCATAGATCAGTTCACTGAAGACAAGATCAAAGATCCCAAGATATTGGAGTTCGCAAGAAAAGTAGAAGTCGTAGACGATCCTGAAATAGAAAACCTGCCAAGGGCTCTTCGCTACACCGTGAAAATAGACATCCACTTAAACGACGGACGCGTATTCAACCTGGAGGTAAATTATCCCAAGGGACATCCCAAAAACCCCTTCACTAAGGAAGAGTTGCTTTGGAAGTTCAAAACCCTGGGCTACAAGGCGATCCCCGACGACAAAAAACTCGACAAGATCGCCGAGGCCTTATTTAACCTGGAAGAAATCAAAAACGTCAAAAACTTCGTGGAGCTTTTGAGAAAGGAATAACTTTTAAATACCAAGCGGGGTGCCGTCGGCCACCCGCTTGGTATTTTTTTATTTAAAATCAATAGCATAAAATAAATATCAAATCATTTACGTTTGTGCCCGTCGGCCCCGTCTTTATCAAGCTATTAACTTTTTGTAAGGCATGATAGGAGTCGTTGTCGTTTAAGGCGTCGTCGATATCTATGCCGACTTCCTCTAGCGCTTTGGCCGTCTTTCCGTCGACGATTCCGCCCGCCGCATCCGTCGGGCCGTCGGTGCCATCCGTTCCTACGGAGGCTATGACAACTCCCGGATAGTTTCTTATGCCTCGGGCAGCGGACAGGACAAGCTCCTGGTTTCTGCCTCCCTTTCCGGTTCCTTTTACGTGTACGACCGTCTCACCGCCCAGGATTATCACACAAGGCCTTTCAAGAGGCCTTTCTTTTTCAACCTCTTCTCTGGCAATTGAAGCCAAAAACAAGCCTGCTTCGCTTGCCTCACAATCTAGCGTGGTAGTCAGGATCATGGCATTGTATCCCAAACTTACAGCCACATTTTTTGCGCTTTCGCATACCTTGGAGACGCTTCCTATTATCCTGGTTTCAACGTTGTCGAGGCTTTTAGGGGTTTCTTCCCTTAGGCTTTGAAGTATATGCTTCGGCAATTTTAAGTCGTATTTCCTTATTATTTTTCTTACGTCTTCGTACCTCGTCGAGTCGGGATAAGCGGGGCCCGAGGCGATGCTGTCGATCCTGTCGCCCAAGACGTCCGAAAGAACGAGGGAATACACCCTGGCTGGCGAGGCCATCAGAGCAAACTTTCCGCCCTTTACCCGAGACAGGCGCTTTCTTATGGCGTTTATCTCCACGATATTGGCCCCGCACCTTAAAAGCATATCGGTGACGTTTTTTATATCCTCCAGGCTCACGCCATCTACAGGAAGCTCAAAAAGTGCAGACCCTCCTCCGGAGACCAAAAACAGCACAGTATCGCCCTTCGATAGGCCCTTCGCAAGTTCTACGGCCTCTTTCGTGGACCTGATCGTATTTTCGTCGGGTATGGGATGGCCCGCTTCGTAGATCTTAAGCCCCTCGATTGGGCCTTGGGAATGTCCGTATTTGGTGATGACAACGCCGCCTTTAACTTTTTCCTTAAGACAGTCCTTCGCGGACTTGGCCATCCTCCAAGCGGCTTTTCCTATGGCGACCAAATAAATCTTGCCACCCAAATCCAGCTTTTTAAGCTCTTGTTCCACTCCCCTTTCGGGCAATACCGAGCTAACAGAATCCTCTATTATCCTAAAGGCATCTTCTTTTAAGCTTTTCATTAGCAGCAGCTCTCCGTTACAGAAGTATTAAGCTGATAACCCATATAGCGATTGCCGCGGTTACGCCTTCCAGTAAAGTCCCTAAAGTTTGAAGCTTGTAAGCTTGATCGACCTTCATCCTCGAAAATTGTGATACAACCCAAAAATAGCTGTCATTTGCGTGAGATACGACCATTGAACCGGCTCCAATTGCTACTACGGTTAAAGCTAAAGCTAAGGGCGAAGTTAAACCTAATGAACCCATCAATGGAGCCATTAAAGATGCACTGGTTATTATGGCAACGGTGGAAGAACCTTGAGCAGACTTTAATGCTGCTGCTACTATGAAAGGCAACCAAATGCCTAAATTCACAGTTGTGAGACTTTCTCCTAAGACACTTGCTATGCCAGAATTCTGTAAAATTTTGCCGAAAGCACCGCCGGCTCCCGTAATCAAGATAATGGCAGCAGCATTAAGTAGCCCTTCCCCCACCCACCCGCTAGAAGACAACATCATTTTATCCAATTTTTTGGGTAGGGTAAAAGCTATAATAACGCCTATTAAAAGAGCAATTACCGGATTGCCTACAAAACCAAAAAAGGAGCTAACAGCACCCGCTCCAAAAGGTTTTGTCGGGAAATCGGATATAGATTTAAGCAAAATTAATATGATAGGTAAGATAATGGGCATAAAAGAATTGAAGGTCGAAGGGGCTCTCTCTGTTCTTTTCGCTATTTCGTCATCGTTTAGTTCCGGTTCAGGTTCAATATATATCTTTTTACCCATCATATTTGAATACAATACCCCTATCAAAAGGGCCGGGATGGAGACAATTATACCTATTATGATTACTAAACCTAAGTCTGCTCCAAGAATGCCTGCGGCAGCTATGGGACCAGGTGTGGGGGGCACCATTGTATGGGTTGCATATAATCCCAAACTAAGCGCTAAACCCGTGGCCGCGAGAGATAATTTCGCTTTCTTTGTAATAGCCTTATTTAAAGGCGAAAGTATTACAAAACCCGAATCGCAAAAGATAGGGATAGAAACTATATAGCCAATTATAGCCATCGCCAAGGGAACTCTCTTTTCTCCGGTAATTTTGAGGACGGCTTCGGCCATCTTAAATGCTCCGCCTGACTTCTCAAGGAAAGTCCCAATGATAGTGCCTGCAGCAATAACTATGCCAATGCTTCCCAAAGTTCCCCCGAATCCACCGGTAATCGAATCGATTATGTCCTTCAACCCCATGCCGGAAAAAAGACCATACAACACAGCCGTGAACAATAAGACTAGAAATGGATGAAGATTTACTTTTGCAGTCATGTAAACTATAAATATGACCGATAAGATTAAGAGCACAATTAACCAGAAACCCATCTTATATACCTCCTTTTAAAATACACTGAAAAAAGTTGTTCAATGTTTTTTTAAAAATAATAATATTTGGGTAACATTTTTAATTATATATCTTTAGTCGCTGCAATTTGCACTCCACTAAAAAGTGATAGGCTTCAATCCGCAAGCGCTTTCTTAAATAGCACCAGATAATCTTCTTTGCTCATTTCACGGGGGTTGCTCTCCGTGGAAATGTTCTTAGCGGCCATATCGGCCAACCTCTCAAGGTCTGATTCTTTCACGCCAAGGCTCTTGAAAGCAGGCAGGCCCACTTCTACCGCCAGTTCCTTCACTCTTTCTACAGCCTTCATGGCACCTTCTCTCGAATTTTCAAAAGTCTTTCCCATTGCCTTTGCGATCCTTGCGTACTTTTCTATGCAAGACTCGGCGTTGTATTCCATAACGTAGGGCAACAGCACGGCGTTGCAAACCCCGTGGGGCGCATCGTAAATGCCGCCTAAGGCCTCGGCCATGCAGTGAACGGAACCAACGTCGGAGTGGCTAAAGGCGATCCCGGCAAGCAAACTTCCCACCAACATGCTGGCCCGCGCCTCAATGTCTTTCCCATCTTTCACCACCTTTGCCAAATTGTGCGTTATCAGCTCAATAGCGTATAAAGCCAGTGCATCGCTGACAGGCTCAGAAACCTTGACGGTGTAGGCCTCGATGGCGTGTGTCAAGGCATCCATGCCCGTCGAGGCAGTTATATGAGGCGGAACGGTTACGGTAAGTTCAGGGTCGAGCATGGCAACCTTTGCAGCCATGTAGGGGCTTCTTACCGTCATCTTGTAGTTGTTTTCGGTGTCGGTAATGACCGCCGAAAAGGTAACCTCACTTCCTGTGCCGGCAGTAGTTGGTATGGCGACGAAGGGAAGGATTGGCTTTTTTACTTTAGTCCTTCCCTCGAAATCCTTAATCCTCTCCCCGCCGTGGGAAACCAAAACGCCAATTGCCTTGGCGCAATCAATAACGCTTCCTCCACCTATGGCTATCATTGCATCCGCTTGAAAGCTACTTACGGCCCTAGCGCCGCTTTCGACGTTTCGATCCTTTGGATTGGGATCTATCCCATCGAAAATGCTGTAGGAGATCCTTTGTTCATTTAGGATGGGCTTTATTTTCCCCAGCAAGCCTGCCTTTTCGATGCCGGGGTCTGTGATTATGCATACTTTTTGGGCTCCGAGTTTCTTTAGTTCGTCCCCAAGCTTAACAACGATACCCACTCCGTATTCGATCCTCGTTGGCAACTCGAAACTAAATTGCCTCAATATGTTCGTCATTTTCATCACCTTTTCGTATAAAGCTTATCGCGAGATCATAAAATTGGTTTTCACAAATTTCATATCATCTCATCAATTGCTCAATATCCTTCGAAAATTATAATACCACATATACAAAAAAGAAACGGCTATGCCGCTGCTAAAGAAATGGAGCGGCATATCGACTTCGTCGAGGAAAGACTAAGGCTGCTTTAAAACCTTATTTTATTAGTCAAATATTAGAATTCCCAAGTGAATATATTTAAAAAAACCACCCAAATTTTGCTCGACCTAAACACTCAAAGTATGAATGAACACAGAACATATTGTAGCCCAATTCAACCCGTGTACCTTTTACAATCACTTTAGAAGATAAAGATATAGGAGCGTCTCTCCTTCTGCCTAAGAAACCTTGGATTTGGCTTGTCGCCATACCACCTCCTTCAGGGATGATCAGGAGCTGGTTTTACAGGGGTTTTCTCCTTCGCGTCCTTTTTTAGTTTTCTTTGCGATATCCTTCAAGGAGGCCTTCCTTTCCGATTCCACAGTGAAGCCTTCGTTGTGCTTGTCAGGATATGTGGCAAGGAAGGCATTGGCCTCCTCGATGGAAGTGATGCCCGCCAGGCGCATGTCGACGACGAGCCGGTGCTGCAAGGTACCTCAGAGGCGTTCCAAAACACAAAGTTTTCGCGCTCGTTTTAAAGACATTTTGAGGTCACCCGCATTCTTCTTCATGTTCAGTATTATGACTCATAGGGGTGACATTTTCCCTGTCCCCTTAAAGGGTGACATTATCGCTGTCCGGTCACAGAGGCAACTGATCGCGTAAAATATTTGTAGGAGATTTTCAGAGGTAAAAAGAAAGGGACCCCTCCTTTTGGTAGAATCTTTGTAGCACACAAAAACTCATAAAGGAGGGTCCCAACTTGAACAAGGATATTTTACTACAAATAGCAATAAACTTCATCAAGGAGTTGCTTGAATTCTTCGGTGATTCCGAGGTCAGGACATTAGCGGAAATTGAAGACGAAATCTCTCGGATCATGAAGGCCTTCATCCGAGAACTGATAAAGGCTTACTTCGAGCTTGCAGATGAGGCCATATTAAAGGACAAAACATCTCGAAAGGAAAGAGGGTTAGTCGTAGAAAGG